>NZ_DBHIIC010000001.1:0-106407 GCF_057248345.1 Filifactor sp.
TTACGAATCAGCTGCTCTACCAACTGAGCTACGGTAGCCTATACCTATCAGAAAATGAGATTTTTATAAAAATTTACTCTCTTGACAGTATATCAAATTTTATAAAAAATGAATAGTATCTATACTATTTTTTCTATCTTTATAAAATAAGGTAGCTATTACAAAATATCTCTATACTCACGATTAGTATATTTTCTTCTATGCATTTTATAGAGAGAATAGATCAACATTAAACCGGTACTTCCCACAATCAAAATTGTAATTTCATAACCGATGATATTATCTAAATAGAGTTTGATTACTCCACATAACCCGAATACAAGAAATACACCTGATGATAAAAGGGATAGATAAAGTGAGTTGATACGAGAAGAAAAGGTTTTACCTATCAAAATTCCTACTGTACTAACAAGAACCATTCCTATACTACTTCCCAGTAAAGTAAACATAGGTTGCCCTGTACGTAAACCTAATGTCATTGCAGTCAACTGCGTTTTATCCCCTAATTCACCAACAAAAAAGCACATCGCTATCGTTGCGAGAATTCCAAAATTTGTAGGTTTATAACATTTCTCTTCTTCATCATCTTGGCTCTTTGCATTCAAAGAAATCAATCCAAACATAATAAATAATATCGCAGACGTCATTTGAAGATATTGCATAGAAGAAAATTTTGCAATGATATGGGCGAACAAAATAGCAAGCCCATGATTTAAAAATGCTCCTATGAATACACCTGTCAATACAGTTCGATAATGATACTGTGTTGAAAACGCAAATGCTAACAACTGTGTCTTATCTCCCATTTCCGCAACAAAGATAAGAAGCAATGCAGATAAAAACTCCTTCATAATGTTTCTCCCCCTATGTTCATCAGAATCCCCCAAATTCTGTCTTATACAAAAAAATGAGACTTATCCAATATGATTAACTATCTGTCATATTGAAAGTCTCGCAAATAAACTATTGATACAACCAGAGCATTCGCTCAGTATGTTGACTGCATCCCATTTAACAAACAAGCCAAATGGTGCTACTCCCCTTCACTGTTCCTTGTATAAGAAAATGATATATGCTATATTCATGTTACAAAGACTATAACACATTATCGACTAAAAATCAATTGAAAATATTATGGAAAGGTGATTTTATTGAATGCGTATCAAAATTCTTTCACGATTTCTGCTAATATAGGAAATAATGAATTTTCACATTCTTTGAGAACAACAAAACAGATTGATATTAGCAAATTAGAAGAAAATTCACTATTTCAATTTGAAGAAAGCAATCATATTGCTTTTTGTGAATATGATGAAGAAAAAAACAAGGACTGTTGTATGAAGGGAATCTATCCTTTTATCTATGATAATCAATATAATTCTTATCTATTTGACAATCACAATCATGCTTTTTATTTTATTTACCATCACTATCTATATGGAGAAAAATGGGACACTTTAATACATGTTGATCAACACAAGGATAGTAGGATTCCTAGATTATCCTTTTTGGAATTTCAATCCTACTGTAGGTTACTTTTTCAAAATAGTGGTGCAGTTGGTATCATTTTTCCACATGATACACATCATATTTTTTATGAAAAAATTTTCTTTGAAGTTGCCACATCAATGACGAAAAAACCGTACCATATTTCATCATTAAGTAAAAAACTCTATTTTTCAAACTTTGAGCTTGAAATTCCCTCTTCACCTATAGAACAGAATGACTTCATTGCATGGATTTATACAAACTTTGTTCTGAATGTAGGGAATTTTATTCCTCCATTGTTAGAAACAAATATTTTTCAATCTTATTACTGTGTAGATTCCAGTTATGCACTGGAACAAATTACTACAATTGACTTATCTAATATGGTATTGGATTTAGACCTTGATTTTTTTTCAAAAGATATGGATTATATTTCATTTCAAAAAAAGAAAAAAATTTTAAAAAAATTAATCCAACAATCAAAGCTTATCACTATTGCAACAAGTCCATATTTTATTGAGCTAGAAGATTGCAAAAAAGTCCTATATGAATTGTTTCAAGACTGAAAAATCCGAAGTACTGTTTTATTGATTTCAAAAACGGCACTTCGGATGTTAGGTAATCCATATACGATTATTAAATAAATAAACTATAGATAGTTAAATATTTTCATTTTGAGTTTTTTGGTAATGAAAGAATAACAATTTATGATTTGGATATTTTCAAAAATTTTTATATACAATTAACCAATCTTATACTATTGCGTTTCAAATATATTGATTCAAATGAATATTTATTTGAATCAATATATTTCTTTTGTCATTAATTTTTAAAACTGTGGATAGGTGCAGGTATAAATCCTCCACGTTCAATAAAGAGATTACTTTTGGCTGAATTCACTTTCATAATAGGAGCATAGCCTAATAATCCACCAAACTCTACAACTTCACCTTCCTTTTTTCCATACACAGGAATCACTCTAACTGCTGTTGTCTTTTGGTTAATCATACCAATTGCACTTTCATCTGCAATCATGGCAGAAATTGTTTCAGCAGAGGTATCCCCGGGAATAGCAATCATATCTAATCCAACCGAACAAACACATGTCATAGCTTCCAGCTTATCTAGAGAAATTGCTCTGTTTTCTGCTGCTGCAATCATTCCTTCATCTTCACTAACCGGAATAAATGCACCACTTAATCCACCTACATTGGAAGAAGCCATCGTACCACCTTTTTTCACCGCATCATTTAATAATGCAAGTGCTGCAGTTGTACCATGAGTTCCTACTTGTTCCAATCCAATTTCTTCTAAAATTCTGGCAACACTGTCACCTATCGCAGGAGTTGGTGCAAGTGATAAGTCTACGATTCCAAAAGGTAAATTTAATTGTTGGGCAACTTCTTTTCCAATTAATTCACCCATTCTTGTAATTTTAAAAGAAGTCTGTTTAATTTTTTCTGATACTACTTGAATACTCTCTCCCTTTACTTTTTCAAGCGCTGACTTCACTACACCCGGTCCGCTAATTCCTACACTGATGACTGTATCCCCTTCTCCTACACCATGAAATGCACCGGCCATAAAAGGATTATCTTCAACTGCATTGCAGAAAACAACAAGTTTTGCACAACCTAAACTATCTTTCTCTTTTGTTAGATATGCAGTTTGTTTAATTACTCTTCCCATCAATGCAACGGCATCCATATTAATTCCTGTCTTTGTACTCCCTACATTCACACTGGAACAAACTAAATCTGTTTCAGAAAGAGCTTCCGGAATAGAATTCATCAATATCAAATCACTTTGTGTTGCTTTTTTATGCACTAAAGCAGAAAAGCCTCCAACAAAGTTTACACCCGTCTCTTTTGCTGCTTTATCTAAAACTTTTGCATAGGAAACATAGTTTTTCTCGTTGCTTGCGCCTGCAATTAAAGAAATAGGTGTAACTGAAATACGCTTGTTAACTACTTCGATACCATATTTATTTCCGATTTTATCAGATGTAGAAACAAGATGTTTCGCTAAATGAGTGATTTTATCATATATCTTAGTGCATGATTTTTCAGCATTAGAATCACAACAATCTAATAGAGAAATTCCCATTGTAACTGTTCTGATATCTAAATTTTGTTCATCAAGCATTTTAATTGTCTCTTGAATATTAAATCGATTCATACTGTTAAAATCCTCCTATACATGATACATCGAATCAAATAAGTTTTTGTGTTGAATTCTTATCGATAGTCCCATTTTTGTTCCTAATTCAGAAAAAATTTCTGATAATGTAGCAATATCGTATTTTGATTGTTCTAAGTTAACTAACATAATCATAGTAAAATATTGTTCCATTAAAGTTTGATTGATGTCTAAAATATTCAATTGACATTCTGCTATTTTTTGGGAAACCTGACTTACTATCCCTACTCTGTCTTTTCCAATTACTGTGATTACTGCTTTCAATCTGTTTCCTCCGTTCACTTTATATAAAAATTTTGTTAAATATGTATAAAAATATCATTATGTGATTTATTATACGATATTTTACAATAAAATAAAATGATTTCTTTTATTATGATTTTGTAACTTAATTTTGAATTGAAAAAGAATCTTATTAATAAATTATTAATAAGATTCTTTTTCAATTTTGCTATATATTCCCAATATTTTACTATTAAGAAAGCATTAGTTTTTCTAAAGTTAGTGGTTCCACGTACTCTCCATTTTTATAAGCACGCATATTTCCACCTGAGATTTCATCAATTAGAGCGATATGAGCATCTTCTCCTACTCTTCCAAATTCAAATTTGATATCGTATAGTTCCAACTCTTTTTTTGCCAATTCTTCTTTTACAATAGCTCCGATTTTTTTTGTCATAGAAACTAAAGTAGCATACTCCTCTTTTGTTAAGATGCCAAGCATATCCAATGCATCGTCAGTAATAAGGGGATCATTTCTATCGTCATCTTTTAGTGTAACTTCTACATAAGCATCTAGAGGCATTGCTTCTTTAACGTATTTTCCATATCGTCTTAAGAAACTTCCAACAGCTCTATAACGACAAATAACTTCCACACCTTCTCCAAACACTTGTGCTGGAAGAACAGTCATAGTAGACTCATCTATATTACAATCAACATAATGAGTAGCTATCCCTGCATTGTTTATCTTTTCGAAAAAAAACTTCGTTAGTTTTAATCCGGCTTTTCCGGCTCCTTCTATCGTAAGACCTACTTCATTTGCGCCTGGATCAAACACTCCGTCTACTCCGGTAACATCGTCTTTGAATTTTAACAAATAATTTCCATTTTCCAAATCAAAAACATCTTTTGTTTTTCCTTCATAAATTTTTTTCATAATATCCCCCTTTAAAATTGACATTTCGATACAAAACGATTATACGATTATTTTAAAAAATGTTCAAGTTTTTTAGTAAAAATATTAAAATTTCTTTCAATCTATTAGAAAAAACATAGTTTTATAGATATAATTCGGAATTATTTAAAGTAAATTTCGTTTTAATATACGGAATTATCTAAAAATTTTTCCACCTAGATAATTAAAATAACATCCTTGATATAAATTATTTTGATTCATATATTCTATAATATAGTCTTTTATTTTCCACCAAGAAGTATTAAAATTGCAAGAAATAACGTCTTTTTCCGGCGCACGTCCTATGATACGTTGTATTGCAATATTTGGGGATAGATAGCTTAAAAACAAAGCAACTCTTTCTATATAATCGTTCATCGTTCCTAGTTGAAACTGTCCTGTTTCATATTCTTGAGCCATTATGCTTCCCTTTGGAATATAGAGTGAATGAAGTTTTACTCCATCAACCTGAAGTGCAGATAAAATTTTAGCACCTTCCACCACATCGTCTATAGAGTCTTGAGGAAGATTCAAAATCATGTGCACTGTGTTTTGAAAACCATGCTTTTTACATCGAATAACACAATCAATAAATTCAGCTAAAGTATGTCCTCTGTTGATGTTTTTTAAGGTATGATAATTCACTGTTTGTAAGCCTAATTCCATATTAATTTCAACATGATACCTCTCTTTGACATTTTTTAAAAATTGTAGTTGTTCTTGCGTAACACAGTCCGGTCTAGTTGAGATAGCAATTTCAACAACATCTTCTCTAATGGAAGATAAAATATATTCCTCAAATTTTGATTGTTCTACATATGTGTTGGTATAATTTTGAAAATAAGCAATGAATTTTTTTGCATGATATCTTGAGCCTATATATTTTATATTTTTCTCTAATTGTTCTTCGACAGACTCCAGATTGTTCCTGCTTTCAAAGCCTGCTCCGACATCTCCACAAAATGTACATCCACCTACTCCGATTTTTCCATCTCTGTTCGGACAAGTCAACGGGAGATTAATCGGGATTCTATATACTTTTTCTCCATATTTTTCCCTTAAAAAATTAGAATAAACATAGTATGGTTCCATTGAAATGGTACTCCTTTTTATTTTATAAGAAAGAAATCGTAGTAATTCTTTTGTTTTTCTTCGCAGAGGCTGGAATTGTTTTTGCCTTACAAAAATCCCATTCTCTGTCGTCACTTTCCAATAATTCTATTCTTTCTACTTTTGTATTTTTAGTTAATTGAATCACTTTTACTCCTTGGCTTGTTCTGCTCACCTTTTCAGGTATTGAAGAAGTATTGATACATAAGCAACGATCGTTATCAGTAAACATAACAAATGTTTCATCATTTTTGATATGGAAACAATCCACCAATGGACTCAATGTAGAATATACATTTTGCAATTTTTTCCGAAACGATTTTGTTTGATAAGAAGAAAAGTTAATTTTAGCGACTTTTCCATTTTCGAAAAAGTAAACCAAGTATCCATCATACTTGTCAGGAAAAATCATTTGTACTATTTTTTCATTTTCATCCATTTTTAGATAGTTAGGAAGAAACAGTCCAAGCAAAGATGCTTTCGTATCTTTTAATTCGCTGACTTTTACTTGATACAATACATTGTTTGTAGATAACAACATAAAAATATCTGTATTGTTCATCTCCATCTGTTGTAGAATGACATCGTTCTCTTTTAACTTTTGTTCAGAATACGCTCTAAGGGAAAATTCCGGTATTTTTTTTAGATATCCTTCTTTTGTTAAAAACATAGTTACAGAATAATCTTCTGTAAAATCTTCTTTTGAATAAACTACAATATCTTTTTTTGATACTATAGTCGTTTTTCTCTCTTGACCATATATTTTGATAATATTTTTTAATTCTGAAATAATTAACTTATCTTGTAATTTTTGTGAATGATATATCTCTTCTAACTTAGTAATCGAAGTCTCTAATTCCTTAATGTCACGAACTCTTTTTAAGATATATTCCTTATTCAGGTTTCTAAGCTTTATTTCAAGGATATATTCAGCTTGTTTTTCTTCGATAGAAAAAGCATTCATTAAATTCGGAAGAACATCAATCTCCTTTTCTGTCTTTCTAATAATAGAAATTGCCTTATCAATATCCAAAATGATTTTTTCTAATCCTTGTAACAAAAATAACTTTTTACTTTTATCTTCAACTTCATTCAATGTTCTTCTTAGAATACATTGCCTTCTAAAATTCAACCAATGAAAAATAATTTCTTTGATTCCTAATATTTTAGGTTTATTATCAATCAAAATATTAAAATTACAACTAAAAGAATCTTCCAAAGTAGTGTATTTAAATATTTTACCCATCATCGCTTCGATATCTGTATTTTTTCGAACATCAATCGTAATTTTAAGTCCATTCAAATCTGTTTCATCACGAATATCTGTAATTTCTTTTAAAGTACCATCTTTGATTAATTCTATTATTTTTTCAATGATGACTTCTACAGTAGTGGTATATGGTATTTCATAAATTTCGATAAGTTGTTCTTTTCTTAGATAACGATATTTTCCTCTTAATTTGAAACTTCCACGACCTGTTTCATAAATAGAACTCATTTCATCTTGATCAAACAATAGTTCTCCACCGGATGGAAAATCCGGTCCTAATATATAGTCAAACATATTACAGTTTTGATCTTTCAGATATGAGATAGTATAATTACAAATTTCTGAAAGATTAAAACTAGGTATGGAACTTGCCATTCCTACAGCAATTCCTTTATTAGATTTCACCAAAATATTTGGAAAGGTAGTAGGTAACAATACCGGTTCTTTCATGGTTGAATCATAGTTATCTACAAAATCTACAGTATCATTTTCTATTTCTCCGAATAACTCTTTACACAAAGGCATCAGTTTTGCTTCGGTATATCTTGGTGCTGCAAACTGCATATCTCTAGATGTAGATTTCCCAAAATTTCCTTTAGAGTCAATATAAGCATGGAGTAACGATTCATTTCCACGCGATAATTTAACCATTGTCTCGTAAATTGCAGCATCTCCATGGGGATTCAGTTTCATCGTCTGTCCTACAATATTAGCAGATTTTGTTCTATTCGCATTTAATAGATTCATACGATACATCGTGTAAAGCAATTTTCTATGGGAAGGCTTAAATCCGTCAATTTCAGGAATAGCACGAGATACAATGACACTCATAGCATATGGCATATAATTTTGTTTTAATGTGTCTACAATATTTTCTACTCTTTTATTTGTTTCAATATATTTCGGTGTAGAATTATTTTTTGTTTTCTGTTTCATAGAAACTCCTTATTAAGCTACCTATATTTCATCTACTTGTTCTAAATACAAGTGTCCAAAGTTTTCAATATACTCTTTTCTACTTTGAAGATCGTCTCCAAGCAAGGTATCAAACACTGCTTTCGTATCTTTCGGATTGTACTCTTTTACTTGTATCAATCTTCTTGTTTCAGGGTTCATTGTTGTTTCCCACATCATATCGGGTTCATTCTCTCCAAGCCCTTTCGATCGTTGAACATGATAAGATCCCTTTATTTTTGATAAAATCGCTTCTTTTTCTTTTTCAGAATATGCAAAATGAGTTTTATTCTTTGAAGAAATTTCATAAAGAGGTGATTCGGCAATATAAATATAGCCCTTCTCTATTAAAGTTGGCGTCAACATATAAAACATTGTCAAAAGAAGTGTTCTAATCTGAAATCCATCTACATCAGCATCTGTACAAATAATAATTTTATTCCAGCGAAGATTATCAATATTGAAATCAGCAATGTCTTTTAGATGTTTACTATTCATCTCAACTCCTGTTCCAAGAATAGAGATAATATCTGTTATAATATCATTTGCAAATATTCTAGAAGAATCTGATTTTAAACAATTTAATATTTTTCCACGAATTGGTATAATTGCTTGAAAATCAGAATTTCTTCCTTGTTTACAAGAACCTAGAGCAGAATCTCCTTCCACAATATACAATTCTCTTTCATCAGGATTTTTTGTTCTACAATCAACGAACTTTTTGATACGAGTCAATGGATCAAATGTTGTTTTTAGATTCTTTTTGATAGCCATTCTTGTCTTTTCAGCACTCTCTCTGGAATGTTTATTCACTAGAATTTGATCGATTATTTTTTCTGCTTCCTGTTGATTTTCAGTAAAATAAATTTCTAATTGCTCTTTCAAAAAATCTGTCAACGCTTGTTGAATAAACTTATTTGTAATGGCTTTCTTTGTTTGATTTTCATAAGAAGTCATTGTAGAAAATGAATTGATAACCAACAGTAGACTGTCTTCTATATCTACAAACGAAATTTTCTTTTCATTTTTATAGTATTTTCCCAGTTTTTTGATATAAGAATCCACAGCTGAAACAAATGCTGATTTTGTTGCTTTTTCAGGAGATCCTCCATGTTCTAGATAGCTGGAATTATGATAGAATTCCAAACGATTTACTTCATTAGAAAAAGCAAAACAAATATCTGCTTTCAATTTATAGAGTGGTTTATCATCACGATCTCTCCCCTTCGTTTCTAAAAAAATGGAATGAGGAGAGGATATATAATTATCACCCAACAATTCATTTACATAATCTACAATCCCATTTTCATAATAATAGTCGAACTCACTATTTGAAATTTCATCAAATAAATGAAATAGTACGCCTCTATTGATTACTGCTTGTCTTTTCAGCGTATCACAATAAAATTCTAATGGAATATTAATATCTGTAAATACATCTGTATCCGGTTTAAATTTGATTTTTGTATAAGTTCCGGGAGATAACTCTTTTTCTTTTTTTAGGCCTCCAATACTATATCCTTTTTCAAAATGAACTTGATAAATATATCCATCACGTTTTACTTCAACATCCATATATTCAGAAGAATATTGAGTGGCACAACACCCCAAACCATTTAAGCCCAATGAATATTCATAGTTTTTCCCTTGGTTGGTATTATATTTTCCTCCTGCATATAGTTCTTCAAAAATCAGTTCATAATTATACCTATTTTCCTTCTCATTAAAATCTAACGGAGCGCCACGCCCAAAGTCTTCAATCGTAATAGAATAGTCACTATGTCGAACAACATTGATTTTAGTACCATTTCCTTCTCTTGCCTCATCTATGGCATTAGAAAGAATTTCGAACATGGCATGTTGACATCCTTCTATTCCATCGGAACCAAAAATAACAGCAGGACGCAATCTCACTCTATCCGGCCCCTTCAACGAACTAATACTATTGTTTCCGTAATCTAAATCTTGTTTTTTTTCTTTTTTCATATATAAAACATCCTAACTAATTGATTCCTAATATAACATTTTTTGAGTACGCCGTCTATTATACCATAAATTCTAATAATTATATCTCTAATCTCAATGAATCCTCCATAAAAAAACAGACTGTCCTAGGATCAACTTATATCATCAATCACTATTCAGTCTGTTATATTGGTCTATGAAAAATTAAGTATTTATTTAATTATTCTTTTTGCAGAATGATAACACCTAGCATAGTATCCGGAACTCAAATTGGAGATAACTACCTTTTGAACATTTCCTGAAGATGCATGGATGAAATTTCCATCTCCTATATATATCCCCACATGAGATACCCTATTTCCTCCACCGGTATGGAAAAATACCAAATCCCCTTCTTGAAGGTCACTTTTTTTAACAGAAACTCCTGTCACACTCATGGATCTGGAGTCTCTAGGTAACTTTATACCAAGAGCTTTTTCATACGAATATCCGACGAAACCGGAACAATCAAACCTATTTGGACCTCTAGAGCCATAAGAATACGGACTACCCAACTTCCCTTTTGCATGAGAAATAAGAGTAGAAGTGCTTTTCTTATCCCTGAAAAAACCTCTTGAAGTAGCCTCTCCTGAGTCTTCATCTTCTGAAACAATCGGTTTATTTGTTAACAATTCGCTTTTAACATATCCAATCTGTCCGTTTTCAATTAAGACTTTTGAATATTCTTTCCCTTTTTCAGTAACAATTACACTATCGCCTTTTGAAAGCAAAGAAATAACTTGTTTTGAAGTAGTTTCATAGTATAATTCAGTTTCATCTTGAGCTAAATAAGAAACATCAGCATTACTTGTATTTTGATTTGCTGAAATTTCAACCGGCACAAATCCAATTAACATCCCCGCACATAGTATGATGCTCAAACGTTTTGATAATCTGCCGTATCTTTTCATATAAATATCCCCCTAAAAATAACCACCGATTATTTTATTTTTATTTTGTAATTATTTTGTAACTATTGTCATAATACTACAGGGATATTCTTTTTTCAAGAAACGAGGAGAAATATTACATTTTTTTTACAAAATACCAACATTTACTCTTCATAAATATTTACATAAAAAATCTGTTAAGGGTTTATATTCTCTAAACAGATTCTTCTTAAATACAGTCTTTCCCATACAAAAACAAAATTACATCGTGATAATTTGTAGCTGAAAGGGTACTTATTTCAATATTATACTAATGAAATAATTTGAATTGCTTTTAACTAATTAAGCAGTAAAAATCATTATGAATTTTTTGATCTTTGTTTTGCTCTTTGTTGTTTATCTAATATTTTCTTTCTAATCCTCATATTCTTTGGAGTTAATTCTACTAATTCATCCTTTTCGATAAATTCCAACGCTTCTTCCAAAGACATTTTTTTTGGAGGAGAAAGTCTTAACGCATCATCAGAACCGGAAGCTCTCATATTGGTAGCTTGTTTTCTCTTACAAACATTGACATCAATATCCATCGGTTTCGCATTTTCTCCAACAATCATTCCTTCATAAACTTTATCTCCCGGAGAAACAAATAAAATTCCACGTTCTTGAGCATTATACAACCCATATCCTACAGCCGTTCCTGTTTCAAAAGAAACCAATGAACCTTGACTTCTTCTTGGAATTTCTCCTTTATATGGTTCATATCCTTCAAACAATGTATTCAATATTCCATTTCCTTTGGTATCAGTCAAAAATTCAGAACGATATCCAATCATTCCTCGAGTTGGAATCAAAAATTCAATTCTTGTATATCCACCCTTAGATTGTACCATATTGACCATTTCACCTTTTCTTGAACCCAACTTTTCAATTACTGCACCCATAAATTCCTCAGGAACATCAATAATTACTCTCTCAATTGGCTCAATCAATTTATCATTCTCATCTTTTTTCATCAAAACTTCCGGTTTGGATACCATCAACTCATATCCCTCACGACGCATTTGTTCCATTAAAATAGATAAGTGTAATTCCCCTCTTCCAGCTACTCTAAAAGAATCAGCTGAATCAGTATCTTCAACTCTCAAAGAAACGTTTGTATTCAACTCTTTGTGTAGTCTTGCACGAATTTGTCGGGAAGTAACATACTTTCCATCTTGACCTGCAAAAGGTCCATTGTTAACAGAAAATGTCATGGCCAAAGTAGGTTCTGAAATTTTTACAAAAGGAAGCGGATGCTTATCCTCAATTGATGTGATAGTATCACCAATCTCTATATCTTCAATTCCGGAGATGGCAACAATACTTCCTGTAATTGCTTCTTCAATCTCTACCCTTTTCAATCCGTCATACTCATATAGTTTTCCTATTCTAACTTTATATGATTTCTCAGAGTTTTCGTAATTTGAAACCCAAAGGTCTTCACCTATAGACACACTTCCTCGTTCAACTTTTCCAATCCCGATTCTTCCAATATACTCGTTATAATCGATTGTGGAAATCAGAACTTGAGTTAATCCATCTTCGTCTCCATTTGGGCAGGGGATATTCTCAATAATTGCTTCAAATAGTGGTTTCATACTATCTTGCAACAGTTCTGCATCTGTTCCGGAAATTCCTTTTTTAGCAGATGCAAAAATAAATGGTGAATCTAATTGTGTTTCATTAGCATCTAATTCAATAAATAAATCTAATACTTCATCTACAACCTCATCCGGTCTAGCTTCCGGTCTATCAACTTTATTAACACAAATAACAGAAGGAAGATTTAATTCTAATGCTTTCTTTAATACAAATTTTGTTTGAGGCATCGGTCCTTCAAAGGCATCTACAACCAACACCACTCCGTCTACCATTTTTAGAATACGCTCTACTTCTCCTCCGAAATCAGCATGCCCCGGAGTATCAATAATATTAATTTTAACATCTCCGTACATTACGGCCGTATTTTTTGAAAGAATTGTAATTCCACGCTCTTTTTCCAAATCGTTTGAATCCATTACACGTTCTTCTACCTCTTGATTTTGTCTAAATACACCGCTTTGTCTCAACAAAGAATCTACTAATGTAGTTTTTCCATGGTCTACGTGTGCAATAATTGCTACATTTCTAATTTGTTCTTTTTTCAAAATAATCCCCATTTCTTTCATTGCTATAACAAGACAATCAACTTCTATAAATCTACAACTTTATTATTATATCATAATTCAAGATTTCATTATGGATTTTCTTCAAAAATATTTTCATCTAATATTTTTGAAACCGCTTTATTAGAAACGGAATAGGAAAAACCTTTATAATTTAAAGAATAGTATAATTTTCTTCGAATTTCTTCCTTTGTTTTTCCTCTATAGTTTTTTATCTTTTTGCAACAGAATAAGTATGCTTTTTCTATCTCTCCGTCTTCTGAAGTTTCCTGTTCCAATTGTTCTTTCCAAATTGACTCTTTAATTCCTTTTTGGAACAATTTTGATTCAATTTGTTTCTTTGATAAGTTTTGTTTTTCTGAACTTCTAATCAATTCTTCAGATAGCAACCTATCATTAATAAAGTTTAATTCCTTTAATCTCAACAATGCTTGTTTAATATGAGAAGTGTTAAAATTTTCCTTTTCTAACTTTTTTTTTAATTGCATTTCAGATAACATAGAATAGTTCAACTTTTGAATGGCAGACTGAAAACATTGCTTCACTCTATCTTCTTCCAGATTTTCATTCCAATTCTCAATAGCATCACAGTCTTTTCCAACTTTTAAATTTAATAAATAAAATAAATCTTCCGTAACTGTAATTTCATGATTTTCTGAGCAAAATAAATGATATCGATTTTTTGTTTTTACTATTTTTTCAATTATCATACCAATTTTTCCTCATAATCTATATATTTTTTTAGATATTCTCCGGTATAAGAATGTTTACAGTCTATGATTTCTTCCGGCGTTCCTTCAAAAATAACTTCTCCACCATTGTTTCCACCATTTGGTCCTAAATCTATAATATAATCCGAAACTTTAATACAATCCAAATTATGTTCGATAACAACAACAGTATTTCTGTTATCGGTTAATTTTTGCAACACTGCAAGCAATTTGCTGACATCATCCATGTGAAGTCCTGTAGTAGGCTCATCTAAAATATATAATGTGTTTCCTGTTCCTTTTTTACTTAGCTCCGATGCTAATTTAATCCGTTGTGCTTCTCCACCGGATAATTCAGTAGAAGGTTGCCCCAAAGTGATATAAGATAATCCAACTTCCATTAGTGTATCTAATTTTCGTTTTATTTTTGGAATGTTTTCAAAAAATAAACATGCTTCTTCTACATTCATATTGAGAACATCTGAAATCGATTTTCCCTTATATTTAATTTCTAGTGTTTCACGATTGTATCTATCCCCCTTACAGATTTCACACGGAACGTATACATCGGGAAGAAAGTGCATTTCAATTTTTAAAATACCATCTCCTTTACATGCTTCACACCTACCACCACTTACATTAAAGCTAAATCGTCCTTTTTTATATCCTCTTGCTTTAGATTCTTGTGTTTCGGCAAAAACATCTCTAATAAAATCAAATACTCCTGTATAAGTTGCGGGATTAGAACGTGGGGTTCTTCCAATAGGCGACTGATCAATATTTACTACTTTATCAATATGTTCTAAACCTGTTATCTGTTTATATTTTCCTGCTTTTTCTCTTGAGTGATTGATTTTTGCCCCAGCAGCCTTATATAGAATTTCATTAATCAAAGAACTTTTCCCACTTCCCGACACCCCTGTAATACTGGTGAATACACCCAAAGGAATTGAAACTGTAATATTTTTTAAATTGTTTTCTTCTGCTCCGATAATCGTAATTTGTTTCTCTTTATCAATCAATCTTCTTGTTTTCGGAATCGGAATTCTTCTCTTCCCGCTTAAATATTGTCCTGTGATGGAATTTGAATTTTGCTTCAATTCATCTACTGTTCCTTGAGCAATAATTTGTCCACCATGAACTCCTGCTCCCGGCCCAATATCGATAATTTGGTCTGCTGCATGCATCGTATCTTCATCGTGTTCCACAACAATAAGAGTATTTCCAATATCAGTTAAATTTTTCAATGTGTGAATCAATCTATCGTTATCCCTTTGATGTAAGCCTATGCTCGGTTCATCTAAGACATATAAAACTCCTACCAAAGCAGAACCGATTTGAGTAGCTAAGCGTATTCTTTGAGATTCGCCCCCGGACAAAGTAGATGCTTTTCTACTGAGAGTAAGGTATTCCAGTCCTACATCCTTTAAAAAAGTTAAACGATTGTTGATTTCTTTTAAAATTTCTTTTGCGATAAAAGTATTCTTTTCACTTAATTTTAGGTTTTTAAGAAATTCTAAATGGCTTTCTACCGAAAGATTGGTCAATTCAGATATATTTTTATCTCCTACAGTAATACTCAAAACTTCCTTTTTCAATCTTGTTCCCATGCAATCCGGACATGCTTTTTCTATCACATATTTTTGCATTTTTTCACGAATCAGTTCTGATGGAGAGTTTAATAGTCTCCTCTCTAAATTAGGAATTACACCTTCAAACGGAGCATTATATTCTCTTTTTTCATCTGTAAACTTACTTTCAAATGAAAAAGTGAGCATTTCTGATGTTCCATATAATAATTTCTCTTGAAACCCTACAGGTAAATCTTGATATGGAGTATCCAACGAGACATTATTGTTCTCCGCCAATACTTTAATCATTTTAAAATAATAGGATTCTTCATTATTTTTATCAGACGTCATCCATGGTTCTACCGCACCCTCTCTAAGACTTAATGCCTTGTTAGGAATGACTAATTCCGGATCAATTTGACTCATAAATCCCAGTCCGTTACAAGCAGGACATGCTCCATAAGGAGCATTAAAAGAAAACATTCTTGGGGAGATTTCTTCAATTGTCACATCATGCTTTGAACAGGAAAATTTTGTTGAATACAATTTCTCTTCTCCATCAACAATAGCAATATTTACCATTCCACCGGACATATTTACTGCTATCTCTATAGAATCTGCCAATCGTTTCTCAATATCAGCACGAATTACGATTCTATCAACAACAACATCAATAGAATTTTTTTTATTTTTTTCCAATTTAATTTCATCTGTAATTTCTTTTTGTTCCCCATTTACTCTGATACGAATAAATCCTTCTTTTTTGATAGACTCCAGTACTTTTTCATGTTTTCCTTTTTTACTACGAATTACCGGAGAAATAATTTGTATTTTGGTCCTTTCAGGTAATTCCATGACTCTATCCACAATTTCTTGGATTGTCATACTTTTGATTTCATCTCCACAGATAGGACAATGTGCAATACCGACATTGGCAAATAACAATCTCATATAATCATATATTTCTGTTACTGTCCCAACCGTAGATCTAGGATTATGAGAAGTAGTTTTTTGATCAATTGAAATGGAAGGTGACAATCCTTCAATATATTCTACATTCGGTTTGTTTGTTTTTCCCAAAAATTGTCTTGCATAAGACGATAAACTTTCAACATATCTTCTTTGTCCTTCTGCATAAATCGTATCAAATGCAAGTGAAGATTTCCCTGAACCGGATAATCCTGTAAATACAATAAACTTATTTCTCGGAAGTTCCAAATCAACATTTTTTAAATTGTTTTCATTGGCCCCTTTAATAATAATCTTATCTTTGTTTAATTTCAAAATAACGACTCCTTAATAATTTAACTTTTTTTCCAATTCTAAAATAGAATCTCTATAAATGGCAGCTTGTTCAAAATTTAAATTTTCTGCTGCCTCTATCATTTGCTGTTTTAATAGTTCGATTTTTTCGATTAAATCTTGTCTGGAAATAACCTCTTTTACACTATAAGTTTCTTCTTTTTCTGCAACTAACATCGAAATTTCTTGTCGAACCTCTTTATCAATTGTTTTTGGTACAATCCCATGCTCTTCATTATACCGATTTTGTATTTCACGTCTTCTAGCAGTTTCATCTATCGCACTCTTCATTGACCTTGTAATGGTATCTGCATACATAATTACACGTCCACCGGCATTTCTTGCAGCTCGACCTATTGTCTGAATCATAGAAGTTTCAGATCTCAAAAATCCTTCCTTATCTGCATCTAAAATTGCCACAAGCGAAACTTCAGGAATATCTAACCCTTCTCTTAGTAAGTTAATTCCAACTAAAACATGAAATTCTCCTAATCTTAAATTTCTGATGAGTCTGATTCGTTCCAAAGTATCTACATCTGAATGTAGATACTCAACTAATACACCCGCCTGTTTTAAATAGTCTGTAAGACTTTCTGCCATTTTCTTGGTCAGAGTCGTTACAAGCACTCTTTCATTTTTTTGTACTGTATTTTGAATCTCATGTAATAAATCGTCAATCTGTCCATCAATTGGCCTTACCTCTATTATAGGATCCAACAACCCGGTTGGACGAATAATTTGTTCTCCAAAACAACTTGAATGTTCCATCTCGTACTTTCCTGGAGTTGCTGACACAAAAAGAATTTGGTTTATCATTTGCTCAAATTCTTCAAATTTTAATGGTCTGTTATCTGCTGCTGAAGGTAATCTGAATCCATAGTCAATTAAAGATTCTTTTCTCGCCTTATCACCGGAATACATAGCATTTAGTTGCGGTATCGTAACATGAGACTCATCAACGATAATCAAATAATCGTCATCAAAAAAATCCATTAGTGTGAACGCTCTTTCTCCTAGTTTCCTGCCGGTTAAATGTCTGGAGTAGTTTTCAATTCCTTTACAAGTTCCAATTTCTCTCAGCATTTCAATATCATACATGGTACGTTGTTCCAATCTTTGCGCTTCTAACAAAAAATCATTTTCACGAAAATATTGCAATCGTTCTTGTAATTCTTTTTCAATACCTACAATAGCTTGCTCTAATTTTTCTTTTGTGGTGACATAGTGAGATGCAGGAAAGATTGACGCTTGTCTTAGTTCTCCGATAATCTCTCCTGTAAGGTGATCGATTTCAACAATTCGTTCAATCTCATCCCCAAAAAATTCTACTCTCAATCCTTTGATGTCAGTGTTAGCAGGCATAATTTCTAAAATATCACCTCTTACTCGAAATGTTCCTCTAATAAAATTGATATCATTTCTTTCATATTGAATCTCTACCAATTGTTTAATTACTTCATCTCTATCTTTAATCATTTGAGGACGCAACGAAACCATCATATATCGATAGTCATCGGGGTCTCCCAAACCGTAGATACAGGAAACGGATGCAACAATGATGACATCACGTCTTTCAATAACCGCTGCCGTTGCACTATGTCTTAGCTTATCAATCTCATCATTGATACTGGCATCTTTTTCAATATAAGTATCAGATGAAGGTACATACGCTTCCGGTTGATAATAATCGTAGTAAGAAACAAAATACTCTACTGCATTATTTGGGAAAAATTCTTTAAACTCAGAATATAGTTGTGCTGCTAACGTTTTATTATGTGCAATTACCAGTGTAGGTTTTTGAGTTTGTTGAATAATATTTGCCATTGTAAATGTTTTTCCGGAACCCGTTACTCCCAGTAGCGTTTGAAATTTATTTTCTTGCCGAATGGAATTCACCATATCATCTATGGCTTTCGGCTGATCTCCGGTAGGTTGATATGAGGTTGTTAAATTAAACTTCGGCATAGAACTGTCCTTTCATCAAAATATCATTATCTTAATCATATACTCATTATCATTTTCCATTTAATCGCTATCGTCATAATTGTTGATTTCATCGTAAAATTTTAAAATTACTTCTATCTAATATACTCCTAATTTTACTTTTATACTATATCCAAAAGACAATATTATAAACATTGTATCTAAGAGTAATTTTGATAAAATCCCTTCTTTCTATGAAATGATTTTTTTAATTTTAGTATCTCATTTAAGCAACAATCATTACTTTTTCATTTTTATTATAAAATTTTTCATTTACAAAAAACTTTTCAGAGATTTCATTTATTTAAAATTCTTACTATCATTCAAAATAATAGACAACTATTCTTTATATTTAAAAATCACCCTCTTTTTCAAGGATGATTTTTAAATATAGTTTGAAAATGTATTTTCTCAATACATCAATAAATATACTTCTATTATTTAATGTTACAATGTTTCTGATATGGATACACTTATCTCAATAATCAATTCGAAAAATACAGTATACCCTATACCATTACTTGTGGTATCCTTCAATTATTTTGAATAACAAATAGAAAAGTATATCCACTATACTATAAAGATTTTTTTGTTAGAGTATAAGAGAAAACTTTTGAATCCTATATCTCAAAAACCGTTATTCTGTTTCAGACAATTTTTGATTGCTGAAAAGAAACTTCAGTTTTAATACACGGTATTCTCATGTTATCAAATAATAGATGCTAGAATTAAACATTACAAAAAACATCCTACTGTCTCATTATCTATTTCCATCCTTTAGTTACACTCCTCCAAACACACTCAAATACTTCCCTAGAAATATATAGATTTCTTTTCCATACAAAGAAATAATCCACGCTGAAACACACATATATGGTGCAAAAGAAACTTCTCTACGAAAAGTGTTGTTTCTGCATAATAAAGTACGTAACAACAAATCTATAGTTGCAACATAAAACGGAAGAAAACAAATCAAAAATGTATAATGGCTACCTAAATAAAATCCTAATACACTGTTAAGCAGTACATCTCCAAATCCAAATGCTTCTTGTCCATAATACAACTTAGATAAAAAATAAATAACAGAGAAGATAGCAAAACAGTATATAGCACCTTTTATAGATGTCCATATATTCATATTTCCTGATATTCCGTAATAAATTACAAAAATAATAAAGTAGAACAACAACATAGAATCATAAATATACATTGTATCATAATCTATGAAACTGACCAGTATCAACATTCCCCAAAAAATAATCTGAATCAAAGTAAAACTTGTCCAACCATATTTGTAAAAAGCAAGAGAAAACAAAATACCGGACAAAATTTCAATAAAAAAGCTACGAATTGAAATACTCTCATTACAATATCTACACTTGCCTTTTAGACATAAAAAGCTGATGATTGGAAGTAAATCTACCGGCATCAAATAATGTTTACAAGTGGGACAATAGGAACGGTTTTGCACAAGATTAATTTCTCTAGGCAAACGATAAATCAAAAAATCATAGAGACTAGCAAAACACGCTCCTATATAAAAAATTATTATTAGTAAAACAACTTCCATTTTAAACTTCTCCGAATATCATCAATACATACTGTTGATTTTTCAAATTGAACAACTACACATAATAAATCTATAATGATCTAAAAAGAAATTACATTTCTTCATAACTTTCTGAAATAATCGGAACATTCAACAGATGTAAAACTTTTTCTAATAATACTCCTTCAATATAAGGGTAATGAAATCCATAACTGGTTCGAATACACTGTGTAATAAATTGAACTCCTCTTTCCAGGGCGATAGGTAAACTATCTCCTTGTAATAAACTTCCAATCATAACACTGGTATAACCATCTCCAGTGCCGGGAAATGAAGCAGGAATATATTGACAAGGAACTTTCCAAAAACGATTTGTTTTTTTATCATAAGCAACGGTATTTGTTTTACTCTCATCTTCATCAGGAACACTTGTTATCACAACAATTTCAGGTCCCATATCAGACAATTTTTTGAGTTCTTCCTTGATTTCATCAAAAGAAGTTTTGTTAGAAATATGGCCATCACATCTCTCTCCCAGCAAATACTTTGCCTCTGTAAAATTTGGTGTAATAATGTGTGCTTGCTTTATTAATGTTCTCATCAAACAAACCATTTCTTCATCCATCGTTTCATACAATGCTCCATTATCTCCCAACACAGGGTCAATCACTACCAATGTATCCTCTCTTTGAAAAGAATCAATGAATTTTGATACAATCTCAATTTGTTTAGAAGAACCTAAAAAGCCGGAATAAATACAATCAAAAGTTATGTTGTTCTTTTTCCAATTTGAGATATATTCCGGCAGATAATCAGTAAGGTCTAAAAAACTATAATGTTCAAATTCAGTTGTAGCTGACAAAATTGCCGTCGGCATTGGACAAACTCTAACCCCCATCGTAGAAAGGATTGATATCACTGTCGTTAAAGAACCACGTCCACTTCCGGACAAATCATGGATCGCTGCTACCGTTTTTATCAATTTATTCATACTCATATATAAACTCCAATGGAATTATTTTCTTGTTTTATCCCAAATATTCTGTCCCCAATGAAGGATTTTTTCATCATGTTCTTCATAAATTGGATGTTTTTTTGTTAATTCTTCTACAATTTGTGTTGCAGAAGCGATATCATCTTTCGATAATACTAAATCAATTGCATCAGCAATCTGTTTCATTTCTAATTCTTTCATTCCTCTTGTTGTCACTGCAGCAGTTCCAATACGAATTCCTGATGTCTTAAAGAAGCTTTGAGGATCAAAAGGAATTGAATTCTTATTAACAGTTATTCTCGCTTCATCCAATTTTAACTCTGCTTCTTTTCCTGTCATATTCTTGTCAATTAAATTTACAAGAATTAAGTGGTTGTCAGTTCCTCCGGATACAAGACGATATCCTTTTTGAGCTAAAGAATCTGCTAAAGTTTTCGCGTTCAAGACGATTTGTTTTTGATAGTTTTTAAACTCCGGTTGCAAAGCTTCTTTGAAACAAACTGCTTTTGCAGCAATAATGTGTTCCAATGGTCCACCTTGTATTCCCGGGAAGATTGCTTTGTCTATTTTAGTTGCGTATTCCTCTTTGCACAAAATCAGACCTCCTCTTGGTCCACGCAATGTTTTATGTGTTGTTGTAGTCACAAAATCTGCATATTCACAAGGACTTGGATGTAATCCTGCTGCAACGAGCCCTGCAATATGCGCCATATCTACCATAAGGTATGCTCCTACTTCATCTGCAATTTCTCTAAATTTCTTAAAATCTAATTCTCTAGAATATGCACTTGCACCTGCAACGATTAGTTTTGGTTGCACTTCTTTTGCACGTTGCAACACAACATCATAGTTAATTATTTCGGTGTCTTTCTCTACTCCATAATCAAAGAATTGAAAATATTTTCCGGATATATTTACAGGTGAGCCGTGTGTCAAGTGTCCTCCTTGTGATAAGTCCATTCCTAAAACCTTATCTCCATATTCTAACATAGCAAAGTACACTCCCATATTTGCTTGTGAGCCTGAATGAGGTTGAACATTAGCATGATCCGCACCAAATATTTTTTTTGCTCTTTCAATGGCTAATACTTCCAGTTTGTCGATAAATTCACATCCACCATAGTATCGTTTGGATGGATAACCTTCCGCATATTTATTGGTAAAGCAACTACCCATTGCTTCCATTACTGCTTTACTTACAATATTTTCAGAAGCAATTAGCTCCAAATTTTGTTTCTGTCTTTGTAATTCTTCCTCTAATACGTTGTATACATCAGAATCTGTTTGCATTAAATGATAATAATTGTACATTTTAACTTCTCCTTCCGTTACCATGCTTTTCTATATGAATAATAACAACATTTCTCTTTTATCATATCAAATATCCTATTTTAAAAGAGACTACTACTGCTCTATTATCTAACAATAATATTGATAGATAATTCTAACTGATATACTTATCATGATATTACACATGCAAAAAAATAACAAGTCTTTTATTCTCAGTCCTTTGAATATAAACTTTTTATGTCCTTATGATTTTTTAATGTTTATCTATTGAAATATCTTTATTATCGAGACCTCAATTTATACAATTTTCAAGTACCGGATTTTTACAGAAAATACAAACGGTATAAATCAAAAAGTTACTTACAATAAGTGACTTTTCTTTGAGATAATTTTAATTCTCTACTTCTTCTTAGTTCATCAACTAGTACAAACAAATCTATGATATTTATCATTGATAATTATACGTTTTATAATTTGGTATACTAGTGATTCGTATGTAATTATTTTTTCAATTCTCATCCATATCATAAAAAAAGAACCGAAATATTCGGTTCTTTATCATTAATTTACTGCTGGAACGATACTTACTTGTTTGCGTTTTTTATCTTTTCTTTCGAACTTAACATGCCCAGTCACCTTTGCAAACAAAGTGTCATCTCCACCGATTCCTACATTAGTTCCCGGATGAATTTTAGTTCCTCTTTGACGAACCAAGATAGATCCTGCAGAAACTAATTGTCCATCTCCTGCCTTAACGCCTAATCTTTTTGCGGCAGAGTCTCTACCGTTCTTTGAAGAACCTACCCCTTTTTTACTCGCAAAAAGTTGAAGATTAATACGAAGCATCAGTGCACCTCCTCTATACATAGCTTAATATAGTCTTTATACTGTTTTTCTAAATCCTTCAAATTTAGAACAAATGTGTCAAGTAAAACTTTCACTCGACTGTCTTCTTTCAAAATACTATCAGGAATTTCAAAATATAAATAACCATCTTGCAGTTTATATGGAATATCGTACTTAAGAACTTCCGTTATTCCATTGAAAATGGCATAAGATAACACTGATATTGCTGAACAAACAATATCTTCTCCTGCATCTGCATATCCTGAATGTCCTTCTAAAGAAACTTGTAATTTCTTAGATAGTTGGTTATCAATGATTGAAATTTTAGTCATACTTCCTAACCTTCAACAGTTTCAATCACTAATTCTGTATATGGTTGTCTGTGTCCTTGTTTTCTTCTATAATCTTTTTTAGGTTTATATTTGAAAACGATGACTTTTTTTCCTTTTCCGTGAGAAACCACTTTCGCGCTTACTTTTACATTAGCAAGATCTTCTCCAACGAAAACTTTTCCGTCTTTTCCAAGAGCAATTACATCCAAAGAAACTACTTCGCCTTCACTTACAGCTAGTTTTTCAACTTGGATTACATCGCCTTCTTGTACTCTGTATTGTTTCCCACCTGTTTCTACAACTGCGTACATACTGCACCTCCTCATAACGATCTCGCTAGCTTAGGTATTTGTCTAAACAAATTTATGTAACCATAGCTATGCGGTATTAACTACACAAGTATATCAGTTATATACTGCTAATGTCAAGTGTTTCTCCTAACTTAAAGAGATAAATATACTATTTTGTTCCAAAGATACGATCTCCTGCATCCCCCAATCCAGGAACAATATATCCATGATCATTTAGTTTTTCATCAATGGACGCTAAATAAATATCAATTTCAGGATGATATTTGTGTACTTCCTCTATACCTTCAGGACATCCAACAATACAAACTAATTTGATAGATTTTGCACCTTTTTCTTTTAGAAGCTCGATAGCCGCACTTGCTGATCCTCCTGTTGCTAGCATAGGATCTACTAACAACAATTCTCTTTCTTCCACATCTTGCGGTAATTTACAATAATATTCTACCGGTTTTAGTGTTTCAGGATCCCTATATAATCCGACATGTCCTACTTTGGCAGCAGGAATTAATTGTAAAACACCCTCCATCATTCCTAATCCAGCTCTTAGAATAGGCACTACTCCAAGCTTTTTACCTGCTAACACTTTAGACTTTGTTTTGCAGATAGGTGTGTCAATTTCTATCTCTTGCATAGGTAAATCTCTAGTTGTTTCATACACCATAAACATACCAATTTCTTTTACAAGTTCTCTAAATTCTTTAGAGCCTGTTTTTTTGTCCCTCAATATGGTTAGTTTGTGTTGTACCATTGGATGATTAACTACAATTACATTTCCTTTAGACATTAGTTTTCCTCTCCTTTAATAATTATTTTTGATTTTCAATCGCCATAATCTTATCTACTCGTCTTTGATGTCTATCTCCTTCAAATGTTGCTGTTAAAAAAGCTTTCACCAATTCCAATGCTAAACCGAAACCTATCGTTCTTTCTCCCAGTGACATAACTTGACAATTATTATGTTCTACACATTTTTTTGCAGAAAAAACATCTGACACAGTAGCACAACGAATTCCTTTGACTTTATTTGCAGCTATTGCAATGCCAATTCCCGTTCCACATACTAAAATACCTCTGTCAGCTTCTCCATTCAAAATTCCATAACAAAGCTTTTCTGCATAGTCAGGATAATCAACTGAATCTATGCTGTTCGTTCCATAATCTGTAACAATGTGCCCTTTCTTTGTCAAGTATTCTTTAATAGACTCCTTCAAGTGGTATCCACCGTGATCTGAACCTAAAGCAATTTTCATTACAATCCTCCTCTAATAGACTTTTAAAATTTGTCCTCTATTTATTTTAACGATATCAAGCTAAGAATACAATATATTTTCAAGGATTCCTAAAATATTTTTTGTAAATCTGCTATTATTTTGAAAATTAAAAACTATGTGAAAAATAGAAATGTTATCCAATTGTAAAATAAAACTAAAACAATCTAATTAAGTTTTCTATAAATATTTATTACCCGCTGACTTACGTGCTCGATTCATTACTGCTTCTCCGATTTCATCAAAAGAAATGTCCTCCATAATTATCGTATCATAACCCTCTTTATCTGCTTTCCTTAAAAAATGAAAAAATACCTTTGCTGCTTGTAATGTTGTTTCTCCCAATAGATATACATTTTCATCCTTGAAATATGATTTGTTCCCTGTCATTGTAAAAACAACAGGATTTGAAGAAGTCGATCTTTTATAATTTTGTTTAACTTTTTCCACAAAATTCTCTTTAGTGGCAATAAACACTTGTGCATTTGGACTGTAGTGCTTATATTTCATTCCAGGAGCTTTAGGAACATCTTTTTCTCCAAGAATCGTTTTGTCAATTCCAATTTTTCCTATCTCTTTTTCAATTTCCGTTTTGCTAATTTTCCCTACTCTTAGAATCATTGGAGTATCTTGTGTTAAATCAATAATAGTGGATTCCAATCCAATTTCACTGGGTTCCGATAACAAGATTGCATCCACACGCTCTCCCATTTCTTCAACTGCATCTTCCCACCGTGTAATGGAAGGTCTTCCTGATAGGTTTGCAGACGGAGCAGCAATTGGTGTGTTTGCATTTCTAATAAATGATAATGCAATCGGATTTGACGGCATTCGTACTGCAACCGAGTTCAAGCCTCCTGTAATCTTATCAGAAACAATATCTTTTTTTTCAAGGATAACGGTAAGTGGCCCCGGCCAAAATTTAGTTATGAGTCTTTTAGCATTTTCCGGAATTTTTTTTACAATTCTGTTTAACATATCGAAATCTGATATGTGTAAGATGAGAGGATTATCTGAAGGACGACCTTTTGCTGAATATATTTTTTCTGATGCTACGGGATTGAATGCATCTGCTCCCAATCCGTATACTGTTTCTGTAGGAAATATGACAAGTCCTCCATTTAGAATAATATTTGATGCTTCTTTTATTTTATCATCATCTGTATTCACATCTTCTATTGTATACAATTTTGCACTCATATCATTTCCCTTTCAAAAAAAAACCTTTGTTCAACAATTAAACGGATTGTAGCTTTTCAGCTTGGTCAGTCGTGATCAATGCATCTAATATCTCATCGATATCTCCATTCAAAAAGTTTTCCAATTTATATAATGTCAGTCCGATACGATGGTCAGTTACTCGCCCTTGAGGATAATTATATGTTCTGATTCTTTCAGAACGATCCCCTGATCCTACCTGACTTTTTCTCTCTTGTGCCAATTCTTTTTGTGCTTTCTCTAACTCTAAATCATATAATTTCGCCTTCAAAATTTTAAATGCTTTTTCTTTATTTTTAAGCTGAGACTTTTCATCTTGCATAGAAATTACGATTCCTGTAGGTTTATGCGTTAAACGAACCGCAGAGTCAGTAGTGTTAACGGATTGTCCACCATTTCCGGAAGAACGAAAAACATCTACCCTAACATCGTTCATATCAATTTCTACTTCAACATCATCTACTTCCGGAAGAACTGCAACCGTTGATGTTGACGTATGAATTCTACCACTGGATTCTGTTTCAGGAACACGCTGTACCCTGTGTACTCCGGATTCATACTTTAATCTCGAATAAGCTCCTTTTCCTGTAATCATGAATACAACTTCTTTGTATCCACCTATTCCTGTTTCATTTGCAGACATCATCTCTACTTTCCAATTACGTGTCGATGCATACATAGAATACATTCTAAACAGTACTCCTGCAAACAGTGCTGCTTCATCTCCTCCGGCTCCTCCACGAATTTCAACAATAACATTCTTTTCATCATTTGGATCTTTTGGAATTAAAAGTAGTTTTAGTTCATTTTGAACTTTTTCCATCAACTCTTCTTTTTCGGATAATTCCATTTTTGCCAATTCTCTTAATTCCTCATCTTTTTCTTCTTCCAATATTTGTTTAGAACCTTCAATATCATCTCTTGTCTGTTTAAATTCTCTATACTTCTGAATAATTGGCTCTGTATCTGATATTTCCTTCATATAAGCTTTCCATTTGTCCATATCATTCATGGTACTCGGATCTGCCACAATTTTATTTAACTCTTCGTACTTTTCTTCTAACGCTTCTAAATTGTCAAACATTATTATTCCTCCATCTTGATTAGCTTTTTATCTAAAGGCTATTACAACACGATCTAATCCATACAAGTCCTGATGGACAGAAACATGTTCAAACCCTTCTTTCAAACATAATTCCTTCACTTTTTCAGCTTGTGTACATCCAATCTCAAATGCGACAAAACCATCTTCTTTCAAAAATTTTTTTCCATCCTCCAGTATTTTTCGATAAAAAAAAGTCCCATTTTCTTCTGCAAACAAAGCAACTTTCGGTTCATATTCTACCACATCTTTCATAAGGTTCCCTAAGTCATCATACGCGATGTATGGTGGATTTGATATGATAAAATCAACATGTTCTAAAGCAACTCCATCAAATAAATCTGTTTTAATCAATCTTAGTCGACTCTCAACATTGTTCAAATGTGCATTTTTAGATGTAATTTCAATAGGAATTTCTTCAATATCAGTTGCTACCATAGACAATGACAAATGTTCTAAAAGTAAAGTAACTGAAATCGCTCCACTTCCACAACCTATTTCTATCCCGGATACCTTTTTTTTGTTTGATATATTATCTAATGTTTTTTCAATCAAGGTTTCTGTATCCGGTCTTGGAATTAAAACCCCAGGTGAAACAAAAAAATCTCTTCCATAAAATGGCTTCTTATGAATTAGATATGCAATAGGAACAGATTGTCTCCTTTTTGCTAAAAGTTCCCTATATGCCTCAATTTTGTTTACCGGAACCTCTTCATTCACGTGAATCATTAAGTATAACTTATCCACTTGTAATACATACATGAGTAATAATTGTGCATCCAGCATAGCACTTGATGAACTACTTTTTAATAGATGTTGTCCCTCTTGCAATAATTCTTTAATATTCATTAAACTTCCTTACTATTTTTTATGATTTTACTATCATGATTATGATTCTTCCACTGCTGCTAAAAGTGCTGAGATTGCCACTTCTATTTGACTATCATCCGGTTCTTGTGTCGTAATATGTTGCAATAACATTCCCGGATAAACAAACAACTTAATTGCAAAAAAATCTCTACATCCCGCTATTTTGAGAATCTCATAAGAAATACCAGAAACAACCGGAAATAACGCCAGTTTAATCACACTTCTAACCAATACAACTCTTACATTCACAAACGAGAAAACCAGGACAGATACAATCAAAATTAAAAAAATAAAATTGGTACCACATCTCGGATGGAATCTGCTCATTTTTCTAACATTTTCTACAGTAAGAGGTTTTCCCTGTTCATAACAAAATACGCTCTTATGCTCTGCACCATGATATTCAAAAACACGATGAATATCTTTTGTTCGGGATACCAAAAATAAATATGCAATAAACAGCAATATTTTAACGATACCTTCTTTGAGAGAAATAAACCACGTGTGTTGCAATTGATTCCTCGCTATCATTGTAGGTAAAAAGACAAATAGAAACATTGCAAAAAGAAAAGAAAATATAAATATTGCTCCATCCACTATCTTTTGCGTATTTTTTCCAAAAAACTTTTCCAACCATTGTTCCAATTTAGAATTTTCTTCATCTTCCATAAAAAAACTAGCAGAATAAGTTAAATCTTTACTGCCTTCTATCATGGAATTTATCAAAATAAAAATACCTCTGATAAATGGAATTTGGTAGATTACACTATTTTCAAAAAGGATATATGGTTTCAATTTTTTTGTAAAAATCTCACCATTAGGCTTGCGAATGGCTATAGCTTTTTTCTTTCCACATCGCATCATTACACCTTCAATTAACGCTTGTCCACCGACCGCTTCTCTCATTCATATACTCCTTGTTCTTTCGAATTACTATTAAAATCATATCTTACAATCTCTACTGACATTACAAACCGTATTGTCAAGATCAGCACAACTTACTTCAATATCAAAAGCAAAACTCTATTTTTTAACTTTTTTCAGCAATGTCATTATACCATATATCAAAAGAAAATATTATATAGAAATCTCTTTCTCACTCTCTATAACAAGTAAATAGCCCTCTTCAAACTCCAAACAAATATTTTGTAAATATTCATTAGAAATACCAATTGTTTCTCCCTGCTTCATTGTATAAGAGGATAGACAATATTTTGCACCGGATAATGAAATGTTCTTTACACTTCCAAAAAGAGAAACCAAAGAAAAATAAAATTTCTGTTGGTTCTCAAAAAAATAAGTCCCCGGTTTTAGGCACATAATTCTATTGCTTCGAGATGTATAAATTAATGACATCCCTTGATTAACAGCATAGTATAACAAACCTAAATTCGCGATACTGTGATCCAATCTATTCCCACAAAAACCGAATACGGTTGCATGATAAATACCTTGTTCAATCAAATATCGAATTGTAAGCTCACTGTCTGTAAAATCTTTTTCCATTGGAAATTCTAAAAATACAACTTGTCTTTCACGAAAGTATTGTAATGTATCTTCACAAATTGAATCACAATCTCCAATGATAACTTTAGGAAAATAACCATTTTCTTTCAAGAAATCAGCAGCTCCATCCGCACAGATAATCGTATCAAAATGATTTAACTGCGAAACAATAAATTCTGTATCTCGCAAATTTCCATTCCATAATATAGCTGTTTTGTTCTCTAAAAGGCTCATCTTTTGATTTGTACTCCTGTCCTTCAAAACTATACTGCTGAATCTCTCAAATCAGATACGGCTTTTTGAATATTTTCTTTTCCAAAAATTGCAGAGCCTGCAACCAATATATTTGCTCCCGCTTTCACAATGTCATGAATATTGTCTACAGTGACACCACCATCTACCTGGATATCAACAGTATAATTTTTTGAATCAATCATTTGTTTTAATTTTTTGATTTTATCTATTGACTGAGGAATAAATTTTTGACCTCCAAATCCCGGGTTTACACTCATGATTAGAACCATATCAATATCTTGTAACACATACTCCAGAGTTTCAAGTGGTGTTGCAGGATTAATTGCCACCCCGGCTTTACAACCTAACTCTTTGATATGATGAATAGTACGATTCAAATGAATACAGGCCTCTTGGTGAACTGTAATAATATCAGCTCCTGCCCTTGAAAAATCCTCCAAGTATAAATCAGGTTGTTCAATCATCAAATGACAATCAAAAATCATATTTGATTTCTTTCTCAGTTTTTCAAAAACAACAGCTCCAAAAGTGATGTTCGGAACAAAATGTCCATCCATCACATCAATATGCAAATACTCACATCCTGCATTTTCAACTTCTCTCACACTTTCTGCCAACTGACTGAAATCTGCCGAAAGTATAGATGGTGCTAATTTTATCATAACAATTACCCCTATCTTTAAAATCTATATAGTAACACGCTATTCATTACCAATTTTTTCGTCTCTCACTCTCTTTAATTTCTTCCAATAATTGCAAGTAACTTTGATATCTCTCCGAAGAAATCTCATTATTTTTCACAGCATCAATAACACAACACCCCGGTTCTTTGTAGTGTAGACAAGTGTTAGAGAACTTACAATCTATATCATAGTCATGAAATTCTAAAAAATATTCTTTTAACTCATTATATGGAATATGTGACAAAGATAATGAACTAAATCCCGGTGTATCAGCAATCCATGAGTCAGCTTCTATCCTCATCAACTCTACATGTCTTGTGGTATGTCTTCCTCTACCGATTTTATTACTCACAGAATTTGTCTTAATATTGAAATTCTTACTTAACGTGTTAATAAAAGAACTTTTTCCCGCACCAGATGGTCCTGCTATTACTGTAATATGATTTTTGAGAGTACTCTTAAGTTCATCCAAATTTTTATTATCATACGTACTAATCGAAATAACAGGATAACCGATGTTTTTATAAATATCCAATAATTTTTGTAACTTTGTTCCATCATCTAAATCAGCTTTAGAAAAACAAAGTGTAATTTTCAATTCTTGTTCTTGTGCTAAAACAATAAAGCGATCAATTAATGATAGATTAGGATCAGGATTTTTAATAGAAAAAAACAATAGAGCATGACTGACATTAGCAACTGACGGACGAATCAAAATATTTGTTCTTGGAATTATTTTTTCAACTACTCCTTCTTTTGCAACATTATCGGTAATAACAATGTTTACTCTATCACCAACAAGTAGAGATTGTTTTTTATTTTTAAACAGCCCTCTTGCCTTACAGAGAAACACTCCTTCCTCCGTATCTACTGAATAAAAGGATGATATTGCTTTCGTAATAATTCCTTCCAACATAATTGATTTGTCCTTTCTAATATAATGTTAAAAATTGATTTCTGTTGTATCGTAAAAACTTGAATCAACCTCAATTTCAAACCTTCTAGTTTCCCCCTGCAATCCTTCGACATCCAATGATAATATTCCATCTACATCTGATACTGTAACATTCCTATTAAAAATCACCTTGGATGAACTTTGATCTGTTATCTTAACAGACACAACTTCACTATCTCGTGGCAAAGTAACTACAATTTGTTTTGTCACAATTTTTGGACGTTCATACTTATTTACAACAATATGCACTGTTGATTTCGGTTTTGCTTGCTCTCCCTCTTCCGGTTTTTGCGATAGCACAACCCCTTCCGGTTGATCTTTATCCTCTTTATAACTTTCAGACACCTTGAATAAAGAAAGCATTCCCTTTGCTTCAGATGCATCTTTCCCAATTACACTTGGAACAGAAATTGGAATATCGTTTGCATTTTTACTTAAAAACAGAATCACTTGACTTCCTAACTCTACTTCTGTTCCTTCTGATGGTTGTTGTTCTAAAATCCTATTTGTCGGTTCTGTACTAGGTATAAATTCTGTTTTAAATTGTAATTTCCCAAGATATTTTTTCTCCACCTCAGAAAAATCTTGTCCTACAAAGTTTTCTAAAGTAATTTTTTCTTTTGAAGAATCTGCTAAAATGACATTTACAATCGTACCTTTTGGAACTTTAATTCCTTCATTAGGATTTGTATCAGTCACCTGACCGCTATCATATTTTGTGTTAGGCTCAGTTTTTACCACATTAAGTTGTAAACCTACTCTTTCAAGAGTTTCTCTTGCCTCTTGTTCAGACATACCTATAATGTGCGGAACCGGAATTGTATTTTTTGACGATTGGAATAAAAAACCTCTCATTGAAAAAACAATTCCCAGTAACCCTATTGCAGTTATAATAGCAAGTATTGTAACAATAGAAGGTTTTTTATTTCCCTTTTTTTCAAGTTCAATCTCAGAATCTTCTTCGATATTCAATCTCTCGTTTTTATAAAAATCATCTCGTTTTATAATTGGTACTTTTTTCGTGCTATAATCGTTTTCTTCATCATAAGAATACCTATGAACTTTTTTTCCATCCTGTAAATAACTGATATCACGAATCAAACTTGTTGCACTGGAATAGCGTTTATCCGGATTTTTTTGAGTTAATTTCATTATCATATCTTGTAATTCCAAAGGAACATCATCAGATTCTAAGAAACTAATATCATTTTGAATATGTTTTAAAGCGATGTTAACAGGGCTATCTCCGTCAAATGGAAGTCTTCCGGTTACCATTTCATACATGATAATCCCCAAAGAGTATAAATCACTTCTCTCATCAACAAATCCTCCACGTGCTTGTTCCGGTGAAAAATAATGAACAGAGCCCATGATTGCTCCTGATGCAGTAATTGTCGAACTGCTCACAGCTTTTGCAATCCCAAAATCTCCAACTTTTACTACACCTTTTGTGGTGAGCATAATATTTTGCGCTTTGATATCCCTATGAACGATTTTTTTATTGTGTGCTTCTTCTAATGCCATTGCAATTTGTTTTGAGATATCAAGAACTTTTTCTACAGGAAATTTTTTTTGTTTTTTTAATAACTCTTTCAAGTTTCTTCCATCTACATACTCCATTACAATATAAGAAATATTTTCTTCTTGTCCTACATCGAACACATTAATGATATTTCCATTATTCAACTTAGCAACAGAGAGTGCCTCGTTTTTGAATTTAACTAAAAACTCATCATCATCGGAATATTCCTGTTTTAGCACCTTAATTGCAACAATCCTATTTAAACTATGGCACTTTGCTTTGTAGACAACGGACATACCTCCCTCGCCTATCTTTTCTAATATCTCATATCTATTTCCTAAAATTTTTCCTATCAATTTCTCCACTGCTCCCTCGTATTCATCATTTTAAAGATAAACCAAAATGATAGAAATATTGTCATATCCACCTTTTTGTTTTGCCTCTTTTATGAGTTGTTCACAACAAAAAGAAGGGAGATATTTCCTATCCAAGATTTCTTTTATTTCAAAATCTTTCAACATATTAGTCAAACCATCACTGCACATCAACAAAATATCTTTTTCCTTTATTTCCCGCTGATAGAAATCAATTTCTACGCTGGAGTCGGTTCCAATCGCTCTTGTCACAATATTCTTTTTGTCATGATTTCGTGCTTCTTCTTTAGAAATCACTCCTAGTTTAACCAATTCTTCAACATAAGAATTATCATTTGTAACCTGTTCGAAAGTATTGTCACAATATAAATAAGCCCTGCTATCACCAATATTAGCCATTACAACAAATTCTTTTGTGAGATAAGATACCACAAGAGTTGTACCCATTCCACGTTGATCTTCTTTCAACGACTCTTTATTTACCCTCTCATTTGAAAACATAATAGCTCTTTTTATAAACTCCTGAATTTTAGGAAGATCTATTTTTTCATAAAGATTAGAGATTGTTTCCATATGTCGTTGAAAATATTCTACAACAGACTCTACAGCAAGTTTGCTTGCAACCTCTCCTTTATTATGTCCTCCCATTCCATCTGCAAGAAGGAACAAATGAGCATTGTCAGATACTTTCATACTTTTAGAGTAATCTTCATTCATTTCTCTTACATTGCCTTTATCACTCAACAAACTATACTTCAAATGATTCACCTCTTATCTCGATCAATGACATCTCTTCGTAGCTGTCCGCAAGCTCCGTTAATATCTGACCCTAATTCCCTTCGAACGGTCGTAATGATGTGATAGTTTAATAAAACTTTTTGAAAAGCCTGTACTCTTTGCAAATTTGGCTTCTTAAAAGTTTTTTCTTTAATTGGATTTATTGGAATAAGATTGATTAAAGATAAACTTCCTTTTAATAATTTCCCCAGTTTATGTGCGTCTTCCAAAGAATCCGTCACACCTTCAATCAAAGCATACTCATAAGTAACTCTTCTTTTTGTGACATTCGCATAATGTTTCCCTGTTGCAATCAATTCTTCAATATTATAGATCTTTGCAATCGGCATAATTTCTTCTCTTCTATGTTGTTCTACCTGGTGCAAAGAAATTGCTAAATTAATTGGTATTCCCCACTGTTCCATCTCCTTAATCTTTGGAACAAGACCACATGTGGATATTGTGATATGTCGATAACCTATCTGCAATCCATGATCCTCATGAACCAATTTCAAGAACTTAACTAAATTTTCAAAATTGTCAAACGGTTCTCCTGAACCCATAACTACAATATTTGCAATTCTCTCTCCTAAATCTTTTTGAACAGCAATCATTTGACCAATGATTTCACCCGGTGTTAGATTTCTTACCAGACCATCTACTGTAGATGCACAGAATTTACAACCCATTCTACATCCTACTTGTGTAGATAAACAAATAGAAGGTCCGTTTTTATATATCATCAGAACAGTTTCAATTAAATTGCCATCACCTAATTCAATCAAATACTTTCGAGTCCCATCAATCTTAGATTCAAGCTTATGGTAAATATCAGTTTTACAGATATAGTAATGCTCTTTTAATTTTTCTCTAAAGTCTTTTGAAAGTGTATGCATCTCATCTATAGAAGAAACTCCTTTGGCTAAAAAATTATAGATTTGTTTGGCACGATATTTTTTTTCACCTAAACTTAATACCGCCTCTTCTACTTCATAATATTCCATACTTCTCAAATCAACACACATATCATCAAACTCCTACTGTATTCTCTTTAACTTACTGATAAAAAAACCGTCCCACTGACCTTTACTTGGTAATAACTCAACCATTCCGTGTACTTCTCCAAATGTCGGAATTGTCATATCCTCTAATATGAAATTAGTATGAGTTGATAGAAATTGATGAACAACCTCCTGATTTTCCGCTCTATTCAAAGTACAAGTACTATAAATAAGAATCCCGTCTTTTTTTACATATTGTGAAGCATTCTCCAAAATCTTTTTTTGAATAGGATACAATGATTTGAACTCTATTTCCTGTTTATATCTAATCTCAGGTTTTCTTCGAATCACTCCCAAGCCGGAACATGGAACATCTACTAACACTCTATCAAACATATCCTTCCAGTTCTCTTGAAAATCACAAGCATCTATATCTGAAAGTTTAATATTATTTAAACATAATCTCTTTGCACTATCGGAAATCAAATTGAGCTTGTTTGCTCCCTTATCATTAGCATAAACACTACCATTGTTACCGATTACTTCTGCAATTGCTGTTGTTTTCCCTCCCGGAGCTGCACAAATATCCAATATTTTTTCTCCCATTTTGGGCGAAAGTGCTTTTATACAACAAATAGAGCTGATGTCTTGAATTGTAAAATAGCCCTCCACAAAATACTCATTTTTTTCGATTCCTTTAAAATACTTTGCTTGCAATAGATTATCAAATCCTACTACCTCTTCTGTATCAACACCTAAAGAATATAGTTTCTCTTTCAATAACTTAGGGGTAATTTTATTTATATTGACTCTAAGGAAGATAGTAGGATGTTGTGACAATGCATATAAAATATTCTCTGTTTCTTCCAAACCATACTGATCTATCAACATTTCTGAAATCCATTCACTTACAGAGTATTCAATACTAAGTCTTTTTTTTCCTGGAGGTAGAAGAATATCGAAAGCATCAGGACTTCTTAAAATATTTCTCAAAACTCCATTGACAAAAGAAGATAGTCTTGGATTGTAACACACACTTTTTGTCAAATTAACCATTTCATTTACTACTGCAAAATTCTGAACACCGTACATACAATGAATCTGGTATAAAGATAATTCCAAAATAGTCAAAACTTCTCTAGAAAGTTTATCAACTTTAACACTTGAAAACTTATCAATCACATAATCTAAGAATCTAATATTTTCCAAGGTTCCATAAACCAACTCTGTATAAAAAGCCCTATCTCTATCCATCAGTCTATACTTTTTAATTGATTGAGAAATATATAGATTCGAGTAAACTCCTCTATACTTTACTGCATAAACGCTATCATAAGCCAATCTTCTGATAGAAAGTGGCGTATTCTTTTTTTCTTTTCTTAACGATTGTTTTTTCAATAGGATTTCCTTTCTGAAAGCATGACAAAACATTATATTTTTCTTTCCATGATACCATAAATACCATTCGTATTCAATAATGTAACATTAGCGTATTTCAATGGATGAATGGAACAGGAAAGAAAACTTTTGAATTAAAAAACAGAGACAAGATAATCAAATTGTCTCTGTTTGAAACTTGAGTTTTATAATCCATATTAGAATGTTCATACACTATCTTTATGAAGAACTCTTTTTTCTGTGTTTTTCTTCAGACTTCGCAATCAATAAATTTGCAGCAATATCTCCTGTAACATTCATCGTAGTAAATGCCATATCCAACAATCTATAGAATGCCGCTATAGGCCCCATCAAATCAAATGGTAATCCAATGATGGACAAGAAAGATGCACCTAAAATAATTCCTCCTCCCGGGATTCCCGGAGCACCCATATTAATCAAAGTAGCAATTATAACAAAATAAACTATTTGTTCATAAGTGAATGTAATGTTGTAAAAACCGGATACGAATACAGCTAAACAACAAAAAGAAGCTGCTCCTCCACACATATTTATGGTACAACCTAACGGAAGAACAAAGTTGCTAATTTCTTCAGGAACAGAATATTCTTCTTTACTTATTTTTAGTGATGTCGGTAACGCAGCAGCAGAACTTGTTGTAGATAATGTCACCAACCATATTTTGGAGAGTCCTGAAATAAATTTCTTAAATGAAATTTTTGTATAGACTAGTGTCGGTATAAGCATCACAATAATAAATACAGCAATACAAGCAAAATAAGCTGTCAAAATATACTTACTCAATGCCGTAAAAATCCCTTGTCCATACTCTGCAATAGAATATGACATCAAAGCCGCTACTCCAATCGGAGAAGTTTCCATAATATAATCTAAAATCTTAAAAAATACTGCAGAAAAACTCTGTAACAGTTCTCTAACTTTCTCTGATTCTTTTTCTATCGAAACAGATGCTATTGCAAACAATGCTGAAAATAAAATTACAGACAAAATATTTCCTTTTGCCATAGCATCGATAATATTGCTGGGAACAATATTAGAGAAAAAGTCAACAGCAGAAGGCGTTGCCAATTCTCCAGTATAAACCGGAGTATTTTCTAATGTCAAATGATGTCCCGGTTGAATTGCATAAGCAACTAATAATGACACTGCTGATGATACAAAAAACATAGCAATAAAAAGAAAAATTGTTTTGAAACCAATTCTTTTAAAATCATTTCTATTACCCAAGTTCAACACGCCTGTTGTTACAGAAAAAAAGATAATTGGAACTATCATCATTTTTATTAAATTTAAATAGATATCACCTATAAACTTCAAATTTTTAGATATAGCAGGAAAAAAAATACCAAAAAAAATCCCTACAACAAAACCGATAGCTATTCTAAAATATAAATTTTTCTTCAAAAATAGATTACTGAACATAACATATAATTCCTTTCTATTTCAAATATGATAATACCTATCGACCATAATACTAGTAATATTACAACTATGTCAATTCTTCAATTCATATTTAACAAAAAAAGAAATAACAAATTAGAAAATATCCCTTTGTCTAATTTGCTATTCCTATATGATTATTGCTATTCTTAATATAACCTTATACTAGTTCTTTTCTATATAAGATAGAATTTGAAATAATACCTACTAAAGCAGCTAAACTCAATCCTGACAAGGAAACGTTTTGTGTGATTGGAATTGCAATATTTAATCCAATATGTCCACCTAACCCAATGATAATAATCGTTGCCATGATAAAGATATTTTTTGGATTCATCTCAACTTTTTTATCTTTTATATTTTTGAAACCGATATAGGCAATCATTGAAAATAACATCAAAGAGATTCCTCCCATAACCGGTACAGGTATACTTCTCAATACTCCACCAACTTTTCCAATTGTTCCTAAAACAATGGCAAATACAGCAGCAATTCTTAATATTCCAGGATCATAATTTTTAGTAATTGCCAATACGCCGGTATTTTCACCATAAGTAGTATTTGCAGGTCCTCCCAACATACCTGCACATATTGTTGCAAGTCCGTCTCCAAGCAAGGTGCGATTCAAACCCGGATCTTCTATAAAATTTTTACCTACAACAGCTCCATTTGTTGTAATATCACCAACATGCTCCATAAAAACAGCTAAGACAACAGGAACGATGATTAAAATAGCACCCAAATCAAATTTAGGAAAAGTAAAGTTCGGAACTTGAACCCAAGAAGAACTTGTAATGATAGAAGTATCAACAATATGGAATTTTAAAGATAATAGGTATCCGGTCGCCACTGCAATAATAATTGCAAGCTGTCTCAAAAAACCTCTTCCTAATTTCGCAATCCCTAACGCAACTGCTAAAGTTACAAAAGCCACTAAGAAGTGATTGGATGCCATTCCACATGCAGTAGGAATTAAATTAAACCCAATTACAATGATCATAGGTCCTATTACTTGTGGTGGAAAGAATTTTGTGATTTTTTCTGCGCCTATCTTCTTTACAACAAAAGATAAACATACATAACATAATCCGGCAACCACAATTCCTCCTTGAGCATATCTCAAATCTCCATATTGCTCTCCTACCGCAACAATAACCGGAATAAAGGCAAATGATGAACCTAAGAAAACAGGAACTTTCTTTTTTGTACATATATGAAATATCAAAGTCCCTACCCCTGCGCACACTAAAGCAACAGAAATATCTAATCCGGTTAAAATAGGAACTAGTACTGTCGCACCGAACATAGCAATCAAGTGTTGTAGCGCCAATATAATTTTTTGTGTAGGTGTTGTATCTTGACTAATATCCACTCCAACTGTTTCTACTATTTTACTATCTGTCATAAGAACTCCTCCATTATTCTTTTTCTAAAATAAAAACTCCGGTTTTTTGATCAATTTCCTCTAAATATACGTTGACAATTTCTTCTCTTGATGTAGGAAGATTTTTTCCAACATAATCTGCTCGAATCGGTAATTCTCGATGTCCTCTATCTATCAACACTGCAAGTTGTATCGACTTAGGTCTGCCCATGTCTATCAGTGCATCCATGGCTGCTCGAACTGTTCTTCCGGTGTAAAGTACATCATCTACCAAAATGACTTTCTTTCCGCTAACCTCTAGCTTGGAAATATCATTTTCAATATTTTTAATATTTTTTTCCTGAATGTCATCCCTATAATTGGTTATATTAATTCCGCCAACCAACACTTTAGTATTTTCTATTTGAAATATTTTTTTTGCTATCTTCTGTGCAAGTGGAATTCCTCTACGATAAATTCCTATAATAACAATATCTGTTGCACCTTTATTTTTTTCTAAAATTTCATGGCTGATTCGAGTAATTCCTCTTTCCATAGAGTTTTGATCCATAATCATCGCTTTTTCTCTCAACAATATTCATCTCCTCCTTTCCGATTTCACAACAAAAAGCTTTCTGCACCAAAAGACACAGAAAGCTCAAACTTTACAAACTTGCATTTCCTTCTGTGTATCTCGTACATCAATTAAAGGATTTTTCTATTTTTCAATAGAATATTATATTCTACTTTTATTAAATATGCAATATATTTTATGATAAAAAATAAACAAAATCGTTAGGATTATCCAATATTTATTGAAAACATCTCACTTAAACGATAGATGTCACACAGAAATCATCTTACGTAAACAATATATCATTTGTTCTGTTGGATAACTGCTTTATTCATTATTTCATGTTTCTATAAGCAATAAATTGTTTCAATCCTCTTAGTATACCTACTTCTCTATTACAATACGCTATCATACGATCATCTTTATTGAAATTGTTGTTTTTAACATTCCACAATTTCGTATCATCTAACAATCCCTGTTAGACTGAAGTTCATATTCTATCGACGTATCATAACAATTTCTTTACTTGATGTGAAATCAATTTTTGAAATAAAGAAAAATTCATCATAAGTTCTACTGCCAATTCATAATCTACGAAATTCAAAATACACATTCCTATATTTCAAATCAGAAATGTTAGCCTGGTGGCCACATTAAATTTCTTCCTCCCAGAATGTGAAAATGCAGATGATCTACAGTCTGACCACCTTGTTTCCCACAATTTGTTACAACCCTAAATCCATTCTGATCAATTCCTTCTTGGACACAAATTTTTTGAATTGCTTCTCCCAAATATGACATAATCTTCATATCTTTTAACTCCATAAAATTCGCACAATGCTCTTTTGGAATCAACACAATATGAACCGGAGCTTGTGGATCAATATCCTTAAATGCATAAACCCATTCATTCTCATATACTTTTGTGGACGGAATTTCTCCAGACACAATGCTACAAAATAAACAACTCATCTCTTTCCCTCCAATCACTCATATTTATGATTTATTATGAAACAATAACACCCTCAATATAATCTTCCTTTACTTCTTTCAACAGTACATCACAGACTTTATTTTCAACAGAGTCTTCTGTAACAACCTTCACTTTCATATAGTTCATCGTATGTCCGGTACAAACATTTCCTTCTCTTGTCTCAAATAATACCGGAAGAATCTGTCCTATTTGAGATTGCATAAATTCTTTCTTATTTTTATTACTGATAGAGATTAACTTATTACTACGAATGTGCTTCTGTTCCTTGGATACCGTTTCTCCCCTGCTGTATGCAACAGTCCCTTCTCTCGGTGAATATGGAAATACATGCATCTCATATAATTTGAGTTCTTCCAAAAAATTTCTAGTTTCTTCAAAATCACTCTCTTCCTCTTCAGGAAATCCAACAATCACATCTGTAGTGATTGCAGGATAAGAGTAAGTATTCCTAATCTGATCAACTGCATCCTTATATTCCTCTACTGTATATCTTCGATTCATCTTCTTCAATATTTTGTTGCATCCACTTTGCAACGAAAGATGAAAATGAGGACAAAACTGCTGAACTTTGGAAACTCTCTGTAAAAAATCCTCCGTAATAATAATCGGTTCAACGGAAGATGTGCGAATTCTCTCTAATCCATCAATCGTTGACAAACGCTCTATGACATCAATCAAAGTTTCTGTTTTTGTATCTTTTCCATAAGAAGCTACATGAATACCTGTCAAAACCACTTCATTATAACCATTATTTACTAATTTCTGCACTTCATAAACAATATTCTCTAATGGTCTACTTCTTACCGGACCTCTTGTGAAAGGAATAATGCAGTAAGTACAAAAACGATCACACCCATCTTGAATTTTTACAAACGCTCTTGTATGATCACCTGCTGTTGTGATATTCATTTCTTCAAAATCTTTTCTCTTCATGATATCATCAACAACTACTCTTTTATCTTGTGGAGATGTTCTTAAAACTTCTTTTATAATCGTATTTCGATTGGAAGTTCCCATCACTAAATTCACTTCTGATATCTTCATAATATCTTCAGGTGATTTTTGTGAATAACAACCGGTTACAACTACAATAGCATTTGGATTTATTTTTTTAGTGCGTCGTATCATCTGTCTTGATTTTTTATCCGACATTGCAGTAACAGTACATGTATTAATAACATATACATCTGCAACATCGTCAAAATTGACTAAATCATAGTCATTTTGCAAAAACAACTCTTCCATCGCTTCAGTTTCATATTGATTTACCTTGCAGCCCAATGTCATAAATGCAACTTTCGGATGTACTACATGTTCTTCGTTGTATTCTATATGACTATTTGTATAATCTTTTATCGTTGTGATCAAATTCAATGTGACTAACTTTCCCTTCTAAAAAATAATTTCTATGAAAGCATCTCCTTCCATAGAATTTAATCCAATTCACTTATTCTTAATAAAAAGGCAAAAATCCAGAATGCCGTCACACACCTGTAAATTCATGCCCGAGCTCAACTCAGGTGGGTGCCCTGCAAATTACTGCTGAAGTCCTTTCAAGAAGGCAGGTCATTAGATAAAACTGCAATCGAGCTCCCTAAATAATAATGTCGGTTGAATTTATAGGCACAAACGAACATTCCAGATTAATTGTTTTCTATATTATATCATTATTTTAAAAAATGATAAAGTGTAATAGATATTAAATTTAATATGTCCCTCATCAAAAAAGTGTTTTGATTATGTAACTTCAATTACATAACTCAAAACACTTCTTCCTTATTTCATAATTAAGTTTCCAACTTCTTTTTTATCTTCTTCTGTGATTGGTAATGCACTGATATACTCATGGTGAGATTCTCTAACATAATCAGGATCTGCAAAGAAATCTTTTACCATCGATACTACAACACCTTGTAACATAAAGATTGCAACTAAGTTAGGAATTGCCATCAAACCGTTCAATGTGTCAGAAATTGCCCAAACTTCTTGTAATCCTCCAATACTTCCTACTACTACTGCAGGAATAAACACAATTCGATAGAAAATAACAGATTTTTTTCCAAACAAGAATTCCATACAACGTTCTCCATAGTATGCCCATCCAAGAATAGTTGAAAAAGCAAAGAATGTTAATCCAAGAGCTACAATGAAACTTCCACCTTTTAATCCTGTTTCGAATGCAGTTGTTGTAAGAACTGCTCCCTGCAATCCACTATTCCACTGACCTGTCACAATAATAACGAGCGCAGTCATGGTACAAATTATCAACGTATCCATCAATACTTCAAAAATTCCCCACATACCTTGACGAACAGGATGGTCTGTAGTAGCCGCAGCATGTGCAATAGGAGCTGTACCAAGTCCGGCCTCATTTGTAAACACTCCACGAGCAATTCCCATTTTCATCATCAATTTTAAAGAAGCACCTGCAAATCCTCCTGTCATTGCTTGTGTACTAAATGCGCTTCCAAAAATCAAACCAAACGCTCTTGGAACTTCTCCAACATTTTTTCCAATGATGATGAGTGAACCAATAATATAGAAGGCCGCCATAAATGGTACTAATTTTTCAGTTACCACTCCAATTCTTTTGATTCCGCCAATAATAACAATTCCTGCCAAAATAGATAATACGAAACCTACTAATAATTTATTAATTCCAAAAGTTTGATTCAAAACAGCAGCAACAGCATTTGACTGTGTCATATTACCTGCACCAAATGTAGCAAGCATTCCAAATACAGAAAAGAATTTTGCCAACCAAGGCATCTTGATTCCATTTTTAATATAATACATCGGTCCACCTGAAATACTGCCGTCTTGATTCTTTTCTCTATATACGATAGCTAATACTACTTCTGAAAACTTTGTCGCCATTCCAAAGAAAGCAGATAGCCACATCCAAAAGATAGCTCCAGGTCCACCGATAGCTATCGCTAGCGCAACACCGGCAATATTACCTGTTCCAACCGTTGCCGCTAAGGCAGTCGCAACAGCTTGAAACGCTGTTACTTCTCCATGACCATCGTTTGACTTCGAAAACATTTTAAATAATGTACTTTTAATGATATAGACAAACCCTCTAATTTGAATAAATCTTAATCTTAGAGTTAACACAATACCTGTTCCCACCAACAAAATCAGCATTGGCCAACCCCAAACTATATCTCCAATCTTGGAGTTAATTTCCAAAATAAATCCCATGATTTCCTCCTTCATTTCCACTTCTAAATTCACATATTAATTGATAAAGAATGTTCTAATAATCATCCTATTTAATTTATAAGACATATTATACATTTAAATTAGATGTAAATCAATCTTTTTTTTGTATAAATATAAGTTTTTTTATAATTAGTATGTCATATTTCATTTTTATTAACTTCATCGTTACACTCTATCACCATATAAATCTCTAGTTTCAAGATTTCTTTGACATAAAAATAGTTAGAAGTAATCAAAAACATCGCTTCTAACTATTTCGTTCAATCTGACGTCTATTCGATTCTAACTAAATCTACACTTGAAACACTTTTAGTAGTTTTACACCAAGTATTGAAGCAAGTATACATTTTACAACATCGCCCGGTAATGTCATCAAGAAAAATTTAACTAACAAAACCTTCGCTCCTATTTCTTGACCAAGCAAAAAGGTTGCCATCAAATAATAGTATCCTATTCCTATCACATAAATCAAAGCCATACCTGATGCGTTTGCAATCATCATATTCTTGAATGTAATATTGCTCATACTCTCTCTTACTTTTCCTGTTACCCATGCACCTACAATAAATCCAAGCAGATATCCAAAAGTCGGTTGGAAAACATAACCAATTCCACCACCGGAGGTAAAAACAGGTACTCCGGACAATCCCAATAAAACATAAATCCCTACCGACATTGATCCCAAATAACTTCCCAACAATAAACCTGCCAAAGTTGAAAATAAATTTTGAAGAGTAAACGGTACCATCGGCATCGGTATTCTTAAAAAAGCACCAATTGCAGTTAGTGCAGTAAACAACGCCACCAATATTAAATTTCTAGTATTTAACTGTTTTTTTGTAATTCCCATGCTCAAATCTCCCATCTTCTTATTTTATCATAATCTTGATTATTGAATATAGCACACTTCTTTCTTTTTGTCAATTTTGATATACTATTATTTTACAATATAATGTCAGTACAAAAAATTTTTTTTAGAAATATGAATTTATCAAGATCCTAAACAGAGATTACAACATCAGTCATTCTCAAAAATATGCTCTACTACATTATTTAATGAGTCCTTTTCGTCAAAACTGTTTACGATGCAATCGAAAATGTAAATTGTATCATGAAATAATATCATTACTTGTAAAATTTATATTATTCGACTTTTTTTAATCGAAATAAATGCCCTATAAATTGCTAAAGAGGCTACTATATTGGAAATAATTGCCGGTAAAACGCCTACTACCAGTAAAGCATAGAATGGAGCCGGTAATCCCACTAAGATGTAGGCGAAAGATAAAAATAGTACTCCGGAAACAAAAGTTCCAACTCCAGCTAAAAGAATTAGTTTTATTGTATTAATATTGTTTTTATAAATTTTTTTCACCAATATGAATACAAATACTGCTGTTATCAGCTTTTCGAGTAAATTAGGAATTTGACCACCCGGAAAAGAAGTTGTCATAGCACTCATAATTCCTGCAGTTAAACCTGCTGCAAGAGCATTTGAAAAATCATCCTGAATCAAAATAGCGATAAACATACAACTTAGTAAAAAATCGGGTTTAATTCCACCATACACCGGAGGTGTAATAAAATGTAATACCATTCCAATTGCTAATAATAATGCTGTTATAATCATATTTTTTGTTTTCATTTAAAATATCCTTTCTCCTATCTATTTTGTATCCCATCCACCGATATGTTCATGTATAAAGTATCACTTTTAACAAGAACTCTTTCACCATTTTTACTGTTCACAACATACAAACCACTCCTTTTATCTATCCCATAAAAAAAACCACTCGTTCCTCTATCTACAAAGGAACAAATGGTTTAAAATTCGCGGTGCCATCCTTCTTAAATAACTTAATTCAAAACATCAATATAAGTCATTCATCTCAACTTCAAGTACAATCATACTCTACCCCTATAACGTGAGGAACACGCTCCAACTAGTCAGCATAAGCCTTTCATCTTTACTCTCATAGGTCCATTCTTCTTTTCTGAAAAATCAGTTTTCACCACACACCGACTCTCTACATTTTCTTCCAAAAATACTACTCCTATTCAATGAGAATGATTTAATTTTGTATATCTTACCAATCTTTTATGAAAGTGTCAAGCCTTGTATTTATAAATTTTCTAAATTTTCTAAAATCCACATTGTTTTCCGTTATGCTAAAGATAGCACTTCATTTATGTTAGAAAAAGTATTATATAGACAGTGTCTATGATTCTAAATACTATTCTCTCATTACAATAACTGATAGTAACTTAAAAAGAATACCCATAGAAAAATAGATAAAAAGGAAAAAATAGATGCCAAAACGATTATTTCCGATGCCAATTCTCCATTACAATTCATCTGCTCTGCCATAATTCCTGACGATACTGAAGGCGGTGTAGCAAATACGGTCAAAATTACTGTCAGTTCTGCTCCACGAAATCCAAACAATATACTGATTGGAATTGCAATTGCAGGAATGATAATCAGCTTTCCAAATACTGCTAAACTCAGTTTCAACACATTTTTTTTCATACCTTTCAAATTCAATGCAGATCCTAACAGAATAATCGGCAATGCAGATCCTATCTTGGCAATATTTGATACTGTTGTATCTAAAAATTTCGGAATTTCAAAAGGCAACAGTAAGGTTAAAATACCAAAGAAACAACCTTTAATCAATGGATTCTTCGCAATCTTTATCAAGATATTTTCTTTTTTCTCATCATCATTTTGTGTTCCATGAATTGCTAAAATAATTACAGCTAATACATTGTACATAGGAATGACCAGTGCTATCAACATTGATGCAATGGCACTTCCCTGTTCCCCATAAATAGCATAACTCAGTGGAACACCCAAAATAACATAATTACTTCTGAAAAGAGATTGTATCAAAGCACCTCTTGAACCTGAATCTTTTTCAACCAGTGGAATAAACAAACTGGTAATAATAAAGATAAACAATACCATTCCCCCGACAAAAAAGAACAATCTCGGATTTAATAATTTTTTTACATCATTATGAATAATATTTGTATAAAGTAAAAAAGGGAGAAACAAATGGAAACATAAATAATTGATTGTCGATAAAACTTCTCCGGCCAACAATCCTTTTTGATTTAAATAAAAACCTAATGCCACCAAAAGCAACAAAGGTGCAACAGCATTAAACGATACCCAAAAACTCTCCATATATTCCTCCTCTCTATAGACAAAAACATAGTGCATATTCAAAAACAATATGCACTATAAGGGTTACTATCTTTTTTTGTATGAACTCTTTGACAATGTTTTAAGAGAGTTTAATGCATCACCTGTTCCTCTCGCAACACATGAAACTGCATCTTCTGAAACATATACATCAATACCGGTTCTCTTGGAAATCAATTTATCTAATCCCCATAACAAAGAGCCCCCACCTGTCATAAGAATTCCTTTATCACTGATATCAGAAGATAACTCAGGTGGAGTTTTTTCTAATACAACATGAACTGCATCGGCAATTTGCGTGACGCATTCAGTCAATGCTTCCAGTGCCTCTGACGATGAAATAGATCTAACTTCTGGTAATCCAGATACCAAGTTTCTTCCTCTAACATCCAATACAACTTCTTCATCACGAGGGAATGCAGTACCAATTGCCATTTTCATAACTTCTGCAGTTCTCTCTCCGATTAACATAGAATGTTGTTTTCTCATATATTTGATTAGCGCATCATCAAATTGATCTCCTGCAACTTTAATAGAAGAGCTTACAACAATACCTCCTAGAGAAATAACAGCGATATCTGTAGTTCCACCTCCGATATCTACCACCATACAACCGGTCGGTTTAGAAATATCAATTCCCGAACCAATTGCAGCTGCGATTGGCTCTTCAATCAAAAATACCTCTCTAGCTCCTGCATCCATTGTTGCATCAATAACTGCTTTTTTCTCTACTTCTGTTACTCCTGAAGGCACACATACCATAATTTTCGGTTTGAAAATCTTAAATACGCTAACGCCTCCTGTTACTTTCTCAATAAAGTATTTCAACATTTTTTCTGTCACTTCATAATCAGAAATAACGCCTTCTTTCAAAGGTCTTGTAGCTACTATGGTTCCTGGAGTTCTTCCAAGCATAGATCTAGCTTCTTCTCCAACTGCCAAAATTGTATCTGTTGAAGTATCGACTGCAACAACAGATGGCTCATTCAATACAATTCCTTTTCCTTTTACATAAACCAATACAGACGCAGTTCCCAAATCGATTCCGATATCCGGTGTAAATTTCATAATATTCCTCTCTTCCTTAATTAATCTTCTACTCGACTGATATTTGCTCCCAATTTTGATAATTTTCCAACGATATCTACATACCCTCTGTCAACATGATAAATATTTCTAACTTTTGTAGTACCTTCCGCTACCAGGCCACTGATAATCAAAGCAGCTCCTGCTCTTAAGTCTGTCGCAATAACTTCACTACCATGTAACTTGGAAACACCATGTACTGTTGCAGTTTCTCCATTAATCTCAATATCTGCTCCCATTCTAATCAATTCAGGAACATTCATAAAGCGATTTTCAAACACACTCTCAGTTACAGTAGATTCACCGTCTGCAATACAAAGTAAAGCCATAAATAACGACTGTAAATCGGTCGGAAAACCAGGATGAGGCATTGTTTTAATGGTCGCAGTCTTGATAACCTCAGGTCCAATTACTCGAACAGCATTATCAAATTCTTCTATCGTGCATCCAATTTCTGTTAACTTTGCAATCACAGGCTTAATATGGTCGGTAATTACATTCTCAACTAAAACATCACCCTTTGTCATGGCTGCTGCCACCATAAAGGTACCTGCTTCTATTCTATCAGGAATTACTGTATATTCAATTGGATGGAGCTTCTCAACACCTGTGATGCGAATTGTGTTAGTTCCCGCACCTCTGACTTTAGCTCCCATATTATTTAAATAATTGGCCAAATCTACAATTTCAGGCTCTTCTGCAGCATTTTCAATAACTGTTACTCCAGGAGTTAAAGATGCTGCCATCAAAATATTTTCGGTTGCTCCTACAGATGGAAAATCCAAATATACTTTTCCTCCGTGTAAATATTCCTCTGCATACGCTTCAATATATCCTGACTGAAGTCCATCATCCATGATATTTACTGTTGCTCCTAAAGCTTCAAATCCTTTTAGATGCAAGTCAATTGGTCTGCTACCAATTGCACACCCCCCCGGTAAAGAAATTTTTGCTCTTTGAAATCTGGACAATAATGCTCCCATCACCAAAAAAGAAGCTCTCATCTTATTCACAAGTTCATGTGGAGCCTCCAAAGAAGTGATATGAGAAGCATTTACAAAAAGCGAATCCCCTTTTAATTCCGCTTTTGCTCCTAAAGTTGTTAACAGCTCCACCATTACTTGCACATCCTTTAGATTGGGTACTCCTTTAATAACGGAGGTGCCGTCTGCTAATAATGTTGCAGCAATAATTGGTAATACAGCGTTTTTTGCACCGCTTATCTGGACAGTCCCTCTTAGACTAGGACTTTCTTTTACTGTAATATACGCCAAAGAATCCATTCCCTTCATGATTTATAATTGCTTTTGCACATCCCAAACGATTTTTACCTGTTTTTAAGTAAATTTTCTTAAGACAATTTTCTATATCTGAAAAGCTCAGTAATCAATTACTAAGTATACCACACTATGTCCTTTTATCATAGTGTAGTACCAATAAATTTACATCTTTCTTTTATTCTAAAATTTTCATATCATCTTTGCTATCTATAAATTGTTCTATTATAATACTAAGCAACTTAAAGATTGGAACACCTACCAGCATTCCAAAAATTCCAAATAATCCACCACCAATAAAAATAGCCAACATAACCGATATCGGTTTAATTCCCATTCGATTTCCCAAAATTTTCGGCCCCAAAATATTTCCATCAAATTGTTGTAAAACTAAAATAAAAATAGCAGACCATAGAGCAGTGGAAGGTTTCATAAAAAATGATAAAAAAACTACCGGTATTGCACCAATGAACGGGCCTACATAAGGAATCATATTAAAGATTCCAACAATGACAGCTAATAAAAACGGATATGGAGCATTCAGAAATAACAAACCAACCCAACACAAAAGACCTATAATAAATGAATCCAAAGATTTTCCGATAAAAAACTCTTGAAATACATTGTTAGTAATATCACCCCAATGAATAATAGACTCTCCTTTTTGATCTCCAAACAATCGATATACTATTTTTTTAGTGGAAAGTTTGAAATATTCTTTATCATATAGCATATAGATGGATACAATCAACCCTACGATAAATTGAAGAAATCTCGATGTCAATCCGAGTAACCCTGAAAAAATATCGCTCAATGAATCATTGAAATAATCGAATGTGTTTTTCGCCAATTTATCAACAGATTCTTTTATTATTGTATTTAGCTCCGGATTTTCAAAAAACTTGGAATCCAACAAAACTGAAATTTTACTCTCAATAATATCGTAATAGTCAGGCATGTTTTTAACGATGTCTGTAATACTCTTTACTAATTGAGGTGTTACAATTACAAGTAATAGTGTAAGTAGACCTATTAAGAATGTATAGATAAAAAGTAAGGTCACAATCCGATTGAACTTTCTCTTTTTTTCGATATATACCATCAAAGGATTTAGTAGAAATGCAATTCCAAATGCCCAAAAAAATGGAACTAAAATACTCAAAATGAGATATGCGAACGAAAAAAACCATTCATAATTTTGAATAATTTGATATATCACTAAAAGAATAGTAACAATAAAAATAATATCTTTATTCTTCTCCAGTCTTTTAAGCATTCAAAATACCCTCCTAACAAGAAAAAACCTTATCTAAACTGATGATAACCCAACTGTCTAATTACCTCATAGACACCAATCGCAACTGAATTTGATAAATTTAAACAACGCATTCTTTCTTCATTTAACATTGGAATTCTAACCATACAATCTGAATATCTATCTAAAATTTCAGTCGAAATTCCCTTCGTTTCTTTTCCAAAAACAAGAAAACACTCATCCTCATACGTTGCTTCTGTATGATTCTTCTTTGATTTTGTAGAATACATAAAAAACTGTCCGTTCGGATACTTTTTCTCCAAGTCTTCGAAACTATCATAATAAAAGATTTCAACTAAATCTAAATAATCCAATCCTGCTCTTCGTAATTTCTTTTCTTCCATAGAAAATCCTAACGGGCGTATCAAATGTAATCTTGAGCCCGTGCATGCACAGGTTCGTATAATATTACCCGTATTACTTGGTATTTCAGGTTCAATTAACACAATATTTATTGCCATCCGCTTTTCTCCTCATTCCAATCACATTTAATTGAACTTAAGTAAATCATAAAGACATACTCTTCCAATTTTAGTGTTATTTATTTCAAATACTTGCACAAGCATACCATATTTCAAACTATTAACCTACAATACTGTTCTGATTATTATCCTGATCCGAAGTAGGTGCAGGTGCTGGTACTGTGCCGGGAGTAGTAGTCGGAGCAACTACCGGAGTCACAGGTTTTGTTCCACGTCTTATTATTTCTGTTTTTCCTGGATATCTGTCACGGCTTAAAATCTTACTTTCTCCATTGACACTAATATATGTGACAGATCGAATATCCGGTCTTCCCGGCTCTTCTACCACTTGTTGTCCTATTGGCAAAGCAGGATCATCTCGATACACAACTTTTTTAGGAATACTACTAACTACCTTAGAAGACAACACAACTTTCGGCACTTGAGAAAGATCTCCATAAACTTGAAAGGTCACATGATTTCCGGAAACAAAACCTTTTAAAAGAATCGGATAATCATAAGGATTTTTGAATTTTAAATCAAAATCGCCTGAAACGACAGCGGCATCTCTTCCAATATCTACATAAGATGCAGGAATTGAGTGATTTTGACGATGTGTAATCTCCAATCCGGAATATAGTGCAGCATTGTATAACGTAGTCGATACTTGACACACTCCTCCTGCAACACCCTTTTCATATTTTCCATTCAAAATAATGGATGCTTCTCTATAACCATCATCAAGTCCTCTATTTCCAGTCTTTTTATTAAACGAAAATTCTTCTCCCGGCATTAAAACAGTTGCATTAATTGTACTGGTAGCCACACGAATATTTTCAGTTCTTCCCGTTAATGAGCTGTTAAAGCGAGTGGAAAATTCACCTAATTTACCATTAATATGATTCAAATCTTCTTTTTTTACTTTAGGAACTACTTCTTTTACCGGTAACGTAATGACTACATCTTCATTCGATTTTAAATTTTGTTTAACGAGATCTTCTATTTTATCAATCTCTAGCTTTCTTCCAACAACTTCCGGTGTAATTGCAAAATTCGAGTCCACCGCAATTGTTGCGTCTTGTGCTTGTCGATAAATCTTCCCGTTTATTTCCGTAGCTATTTCTTGTAATTTAGAGTTGTCTTCTATATATTGTAATTCAATATTTTGCTTATGATGTAAGATTTTTAATAAAAAAATATTTTTAGCACGGTCAAAAAAAGATCCATTTTTTCCTATGGAATATGCTTGTTCTACCGCATCTTCATAATTATAGGAAAAACCTAACTTTTCTAACGGATATCTAAATTCCTTATCTTCAAATTGAAACACAACTGTTTGAAACTTCTCTGTTTCAGACAAGGTATTTAGCGCTTCCTCTTTTGTCATATTTCCAACAGAAATATCATTGACAAATACGTTTGAATAAATGATATCTTGTTGCATATAGTAATTCAGATAAATTCCTACAACAATTCCAATTAAAATGACTCCTGCGGCTATACCCACCATTTTTTTCATAACAACACTTCCTTCTTATCATTTTTCTATTTTATTTTGTTTGTAATAGGTACAGTTTACTGTCAAAGGACAGATATCACAAAGTGGCCGAATCGCTTTACAACACTTTCTTCCATGAAAAATAAATAAATGATGTGCTTGTGTGTATAGCTTTTTTGGTAACTGTGATGTTACATCAATCTCAATCTGATTTGGGTTTTGGGATGTCGTTAATCCCAACCTATTTGTAACTCTTCCGACATGTGTATCCACAGCAAATGCAGGAATTCCAAAAGCATTGCTGATAACAACATTTGCTGTCTTTCTACCGACTCCGGGTAATTTCACCAATTCTTCTCTCGTTTTTGGGACCTCTCCCCCATACTTTTCCAATAAAATATGAGAGGTCATCAAAATATTTTTTGCTTTATTATTATAAAATCCAATTGTACGAATAAGCTCAATCAATTCTTCCTCTGAAAGAGAAACCATTTTTTCCGGCGTATTGTAATTCAAAAACAAGTCTTTTGTAATAATGTTAACTCGCTTATCTGTTGACTGGGCACTTAACATTGTCGCAATAAGCAACTCATATGGTGTCCCATAGTTCAATTCACACTTTGCATCCGGATACGTCTCTTGAAGAATAGAAATTATCTTTCTTGCCTTGTTCACAATATAACCTCTCTTTTCACATCAATCATTTCCACTCTACCATCTGCATCAATATAATCAAGAATATGATCTAATGTAGAATCTAAATGTGCGTGATCGTTTGAAACAGCTGCTATTCCAATTTTTGCATTTCTCCAAATATCATTGTACGATATCTCCGAAATAGAGATATTATATCTGTTTTTTAACTTCTGAATCAAACTTTTCAAAATAATTCTTTTTTCTTTCAAAGAATTTACTTCATACAACAATAATGTGATTTCTAAGATTCCTATTTTCATATCCAAATGCCCACCATATTTTTTTTATTATCACATTTTAAATATTGATACCCAAAATTTTCTACCAAAAAATTTATTTTTATACAATTAAAGAATTTTTGTGGACCACTCTTCTGCATTCAAAATTGAATCTACTACACCCTCATAAAATTCCGGATCATGTGAAACTAAAAGAACGGTCCCTCTAAACTCTTTCAACGCTCTCTTAAGTTCATCTTTTGCTTCAACATCCAAGTGATTTGTAGGTTCATCCAATACCAGTAGATTAATTTCCTCCAACATGACCTTGCAAAGACGTACCTTTGCGTTCTCTCCTCCTGATAACACCATCATCTGAGAAGTGATATGTTCATTAGTAAGGCCACAACGGGCTAATTCTAATCGAATTTCATGGTTAGTCATAGAAGGAAATGCATTCCATACTTCCTCTACTGCAGTATTTGTATTCTTCTTACTATCTTCTTGCTCAAAATATCCAACTGCAACATGTTGTCCTAAATGAATTTCTCCTGCCAAGGGCTTCTGCTTACCGAGCAAGGTACGCAATAATGTAGATTTTCCAATACCGTTAACTCCTTTAATGGCAATCTTTTTATTACGTTCAACTTCCAAATCGAAAGACCTTGTCAAAGGTTCATCATATCCGAGTACCAACCCTTTCGCCTCAATTACTACCTTTGAAGGAGTTCTTGCTTCTCTGAATGAAAACGTAGGTTTTATCTTCTCTTTCGGTTTTTCAATCATATCCATCCGATCCAATTGTTTCATTCTACTCTTCGCTCTACCGGTAGTAGAAATTCTTGCTTTATTTCGTGCAATAAAGTCTTCTAGTCTCTCAACCTCTTTTTGTTGTTTTTCGTATGCTTTTTCATGTTGCAATTTCTTCAACTCATACAATCTTTGAAACTCATCATAATTTCCGACATAACGATTTAAATATCCATTTTCCACATGGTAAATAATATTTGTTACCGCATTAATAAATGGAATATCGTGAGAAATTAAAATGAAAGCATTTTCATATTCACTTAAAAACCTCTTTAACCATTCTATATGTTCAAAATCCAGGTAGTTAGTTGGCTCGTCCAATAATAAAATAGTTGGATTTTGTAATAATAATTTAGTTAACAATACCTTGGAACGTTGCCCACCACTCAAATCATTGACCATTTTATCCAAACCGATATCTCTCAATCCCAAACCGCCTGCTACCTCTTCAATTTTGGAATCTAAAACATAAAATCCGCTGTTTTCTAATATTGTCTGAATCTCTGCCGAGTCATCCATCAATCGATTTAATTCTTCTTCATCAGCCGAACCCATCTTATCGTAAATTGCATTTAACTCCTCTTCCAACTCATACATGTGTGAAAAAGCTAATCTCAAATTTTCACGAATCGTTGTTCCATCTTCCAAAACACTGTGCTGATCTAAATAACCGACTTCTACACGATTCGACCATTCTACCGTACCTTCATCAGGCATCAAATGACCTGTAATAATATTCATAAATGTAGATTTTCCTTCTCCGTTTGCACCAATCAAAGCAACATGCTCCCCTTTCAACAAACGGAACGATACATCTTCTAGAATAGATCTTCCTCCAAATCCATGACTTACATTTTTTACTGTCAACAAACTCATACTTGACTCCTTATCGTTTTACACCTTCAACTTTATCTATCATATTAAACCTAACATTGTTTTCTGTTTGAAAAATATTTCTCCGTTTCGACGGGCATTTTTTTATTGCTCAATCGTTTCTCCACTTGTTCTTTAATCAAAGTATATATTACTGCCATAGTTGGAACTGAAATTATCATAGCCGGCAAACCTCCGATGACTCCACCCAAAAAGATAGCAAGAAACACCCAAAAGCCGGACAATCCTGTCGAATCTCCAACAATCTTTGGCAAAAGAATATTTCCATCAATCTGTTGTAACACAAGAATCAAAATTGCAAAAATAATTGCTTGAGATGGATTGATTACAAGAATCAAAAAAACGCCAATAATTCCACTCAAAATAGACCCAATCATCGGAATCACATTACAAACTGTTACCAAAAAGCTAATCATAAAAGCCATAGGCAAACGAAGTATTAACATACAAATAAAAGTGATAATTCCAAGAACAACTGCATCCGTTATCTGCCCGACAATATAATTTTGAAATGTTTCATTTGTCAACCTACCAATTTCAAATATTTTTTGAACAACTGTATTCGGAAAAAAACCGTACAATACCTTTTTACTTTGTGCCTCAAAAACTTCTTTTCCACTCAACAAGTAAATAGATACAATAATTCCCATAAGAATATTCACTATTTTTCCGGTAAAAGTCCCGGAAATAGAAATTACACTTGGTATTAAAAATTGAAAAAATTCAATTATTTTTTGATTCAAATTGTCCCAAAAGTCAACTTTGTATTGTGAAATATTAGTAAAACCGAATGACCGTAATTGATGCAAGATTTTTTGATTTTGAAGAACATCTTCCCAAATCGTTTCAAATTGCTTAATATACTCAGGAACTTTTTCCGTCAAAGCTGTCAAACTTTCCACTAACTGTGGAATAAATACATTTCCAATAAAAATTAAAATCCCAAAAGTCATCAAAAAAACAATGAATATCGATAAATTTCGAGAAAGTTGACGACGTTTCTCATTCTTTTTTAATAAGCGAAATAATTGTCGCTCAATAAAACATACAGGTCGAAACATCAAATATGTTATTACCATCCCATAAATAAATGGACTCATTGTACCAAAAAAAACTCTAATACTTTCAAGTGCAGAAGGTATATTTTTTACAAAGAAATAAAAAAGTATGGCAAATGAAATCAAAATTCCTTTTGCAATCAGCTCTTTCTTAAATTCTTTTTCTTTTAAATTATCTATCATAACAACTCCTGTTTCAATTTTTTCTAAATCTTATTTCCATCATATCATTATATCATAAATAAATGTACATACCTATTATTTTATCTAATTATAACATTAGTTTTTTAACTTTTAATAACATATTATTGAAATAATAAAAAAGTCAGATTTACTGATTATTCTTTTTGAAAGTATGATAATTTTATCAAACATATTATGTAAATATACAAAAAGAGTTTTCTTCAATAAATGAAGCAAACTCTCTCTTTAATATTACTTTATCAACTTTGAAAAATGTTTGAAATGTGGTGCAGTTGCAGTCTCTAAAAAATCAAATACCAACATCTCTGTACTTACAATCGATACACCCATCATTTCCATTTGATGTAAGGCAATCGCTTTATTCTCAGGTGCTCGTGAAGATACTGCATCTGCCACGATCATTACAGAATATCCACGTTTCAACAAATCTTTTGCTGTTTGATAAACACAAATATGTGTTTCCGAACCTGATAAAATAATTGTCTTTCGTTGAAGTTTCTCTAACACCTCTTCAATATAAGGATATGCTGAAAACACCATTTTTGAAAAAGTATTTTCCTCAGTTTGATATTGTTTCAATGGTTCTATAGTGGAACCCAAACCTTTGGGATATTGCTCGGTGAATATCTTTGGAACATCATAGTATTTTGATAACTCACACAAAATAATTTCATTCTTAATCATTTTATCTGATTCATAAATTGCCGGCATCAATTTTTCTTGAAAATCAATTCCTAAAAATATGAAATCTTGTATTCTATCTCTCATACTAACTCCTCTAATTTGATTTCTCAATCGGTTTTGCAAAAATCATCCTTCCAGCTGCAGTTTGAAGAACAGAAGTAACAACCACAGTTTTTTGCATACCGACCATTTTTTTTGCACCTTCTACAACAATCATCGTACCATCTTCCAAATAAGCAACACCTTGATTCATTTCTTTACCCTCTTTGATAACGGTGACATCTAAGACTTCACCGGGCAAAAGAATTGGTTTTACTGCATTAGACAGTTCGTTAATATTTAATACCTTTACTCCTTGAAATTTTGCTACTTTATTCAAGTTAAAGTCATTCGTTAATACAATTCCACCCAACTCTTCAGCAAGTTTCAATAGCTTCACATCCACTTCTTTTACTGAATCAAAATCTTTTTCTGTAATTTCAAACTGAAGTTTCAATTCAGCTTGCATTGAATTAAGAATATCTAAACCTCTTCTTCCCTTTGTTCTTTTCAAATCATCTGACGAGTCTGCAATATGTCTCAACTCCTCCAAAACGAAACTAGGAACAATCAATTTTCCTTCAATGAATCCTGTCTTGGCAATATCAGCTATTCTTCCATCAATAATGACGCTTGTGTCCAAAATTTTAGGTCTTATTCTTTCTGTATTATCAGTTTCAGAAATAGTCATTTGATCTTTGTTCTTTGTTGTTGTCCAATTAGATCGTACTAATAAAGATAGGATATCCTCTTTTCTCTTCAAACAAATTTTAATTCCCAAATAAAGCATAAAAATATAGAAAAATGCAGAGATAGGAACTCCTACCACTGGTATTTTTTGAACGATAGTTCCAATAAAATATGCAATGATCAATCCAATGATTCCACCCAATGAACTTATTAGAATATCTACAGTATTGAATTGAGAAAATTCTTTTTCAATCTTTGTTGTGATAGACAAACCGATTTGAATAAAAATAGGTGCCAATAAAGAAAAAATAATTCCAAAAACAATAATCGTACTAATTGCCAACACAGTCATTGACACTACACCACTTGGAAATATATCAGTAGTGCTTTCCACAAAAAAGAACAAAGTCAATCCTAACGCAATCCCAATTAAAGTGATAGCTACAGATAGTATTTTTTTCAACATCCCAGTTTCCTCCTTTCCTCCTTATTCTATTATACTAAATAATTATGGTAATAATATATAAAAATTATGTTGTTTTTAAAAAGATATATCTCAAGGTAATTATCTACAACTCAATCAATTATAAAAACAAATTATATTCATTTCCCAAAAATAATATGTTGCTCTACCAAAAAAATGTAAGTCTTTAAAATCTACTTATCTTGATTCACAAATGCAATATATGGAAGATTTCTATAACTTTCTTGACAATCAATTCCATAACCTATAATAAATTCATCAGGCAAATGAAATCCTGTAAAATCTGCTTTCACATCACATTTTCTACCTTCAGGTTTATCCAATAGAGTACAAATCTTCAATTTTTTACATTTTCTGGCATATAGGTAGTTTTTTAGATAATCTATTGTTAATCCGGTATCAATAATATCTTCAACAACCAAAACATTTTTACCCTCAACATCCATATCTAGGTCTTTGATAATTTTAACAACTCCTGAGCTTTCCAAAGACATACCATAACTTGACAAAGACATAAAATCAATCTTCACATCCAAATCAATATGTCTTATCAAGTCTGACAAAAAAATACAAGCTCCTTTCAAAATTCCGACTACATAGAGCTCCTCTCCCTCGAACTCTTTTTCCACTTGTTTAGCCAACTCTTTTACCTTTTCTTGAATTTGTTCTTCCGTTAACAAAATTCCACCAATTTCTAACATTTCTTTCCCTCCTGTTTTTATTTTTCTTTCATCATATCAATATTTTTTATTACAATGGACCACTTTCCATTATCGCCCAAAATAAACTCTACTGTATCTGTTTCATTTATCAAATGTACCGGTATGTTCACTTCAATTCCTTCATCAGTTATGATATGTTGTTTTTGATAATTTCTCTTCAAAGTAGTTTCAGGTATCACAATCTCTTCATCCCAAAGATTTGCTTTTTGAAATGCATTTTCGTAAATATTTTTCAACTCACTCTTCTGTTCAAATGCTTGTTCGATAACAGTTGGAATATGAACACTTCCTTTTTCAAAAACGCTGTCCAAAACTGCTTGTTTTACTTGTGCTTTTTGACTAAAATCTTCTCCCACAAATTTATCTTCCAAGTTCCTTGTAATTTCTTTAAACTCTTGAAATTTTTCTTTTTCAGAGAATCCCGCATCACTCTTAAGAAGCATATCTCCTAAAAGTTGCACTTCATCTGAGTTAATGATGTATTTTCGATCAATCAAAGCGATGTCTTTATGTTTCAAATGAATCAAAAATCCTTCATCTACCTTTGTTCTGTTTGCTAAATACAAATCTTCCATATTAGCTAATTTCCAAATGTTTCCATCTCTTGTCGGCTCTTTCCCCCGAACGAAAAATCTTTTGTGATTCCACTTAAAACATCCAAAATAGAACAAATTGTTCATTTCAAACAACACAAATGCCAAATCACATGAAGGTAGTGTGGATGAGTTATCGTGAATAACTTGATGGAGCAGACTGGAAATATCTTTTGTTACCTCCATAAAAGCATCTAAGTTTTGATCTAAATCCGTCATCATACAATCTACAACACTATCTTCCTGAAACCTTGCCCATTTCATTTCACGAGAATGATATAATGAGTTAATATGTTTCAACAAAAAATCATAGGTCATTTCTTCTTCTCTATCTATCTCAAAAGTAGAAAAAGTCGGGACATTTTCATGTTTGTTTAATGCATGAATCACTGCCTTGTATAAAATCGGTTTTTCAAATTCAAACATTGTAATCATCACTTTCTATTTTGCAAAATTGTATAAGCCTTTTTCAAAATGTTATCTGCCACTTCTTTTTTTTGCATCAAATCATATCTTTCAATTTCTCCGTTCGGTAATAAGAAACTCACAATATTTGTATCTGTTCCAAATCCCGCTCCGGATTTCGTTAAATCATTTGACACTATAAAATCCAAATTCTTCTTTTTTAATTTTTGAACCGCATGTTCCAATACACTCTCTGTCTCTGCAGCAAATCCCACTATTACCTGATTTGATTTTTTAACTTTTCCCATCTCAAAAGCAATGTCTTTCGTACGTTTCAAATCAATAATTAAATCATCATCCTGTTTTTTAATTTTATTTTCAGCAGTAACCTTCGGCGTGAAATCCGCTACCGCTGCAGCTTTAATCAAGATATCCGTATCTACCATTTCTCTTTTTACTTCTTGGTACATCTCTTGTGCAGAACGAATCTCAATAAATTTTGAAAGACCTCGTGGTGGAGTTAAATTTGTTTTTCCTGAAATCATAACAACTGTTGCACCCTTTAAAACAGCTTGCTCTGCAATCGCATATCCCATTTTACCGGTAGAACGATTTGTAAGATATCTGACAGGATCAATATCTTCCATCGTTGCTCCGGCAGTAACGGTTACTTTACATCCAGCCATCTCCTGTGTCTGATTTGCTATTAAATACAATTCCTCTACAATCACACCGGGCTCTTCCATTTTACCTTTTCCAGTATCTCCACAAGCTAATAATCCCGAGACCGGTTCAATAAAATAATATCCATGTCTTTTCAATTTCATAATATTCTCTTGAACAATCGGATTGTGATACATCTTTGTATTCATAGCCGGTACAATTACTTTTTTTGCTTCCGTTGCCATGATTGTGGTAGTAAGCATATCATCAGCTATCCCGTTAGCAATTTTTCCTATAATATTAGCTGTTGCCGGTACAATCACAAACACATCTGCTTTTTTTGCTAATTCGATATGCTCTACATTCCAATCGGAAGGTCTTTCAAACATATCCGTGACCACCTTTCGGTTACTCAATGTCTGAAAAGTCAAAGGAGAAACGAATTTCTGTGCATTTTTTGTCATGATAACATCTATCTCAAAACCTTGTTTTTTTAGTTTGGATACCACATCACAAGCTTTATATGCTGCAATTCCTCCACTGACACCAACGATAATATTTTTTCCCATACCAAATCTCCTTCAATCCATCGTATCCCTATTTTGAATATTTATTCATACTATTTTTATACTCTTGACAAAGTTCCTGAATCTGTTTTGTGTATCTGGAAACACTGTTCTTTTCTGCCAAAACAATGGCTTCCAACTCTTTTACGGAATTCTCCAATTTATCATTCACTATAAAATAGGAATACTGTTCAATTTCACCGATTTCTCGAACGGAACGTTCCAACCTTTTATCAATTTGCTCCATAGTTTCCGTTCCACGACTACAAATTCTTCTTCTCAATTCTTCAATTGTCGGTGGCAATACAAAGATAAGCACTGCATCCGGATAACCGGATTTGATGTTTTTGGCTCCCTCAATCTCAATTTCCAAAATCACATCATCTCCAAATTCAATTTTATCTTCCACATACTTCTTAGGAGTACCATAATAGTTATCAAATACATGAACATATTCCAAAAGTTCATGATTCTGAATCATCTTTTCAAACTTAGGCTTATCTATAAAAAAATAATGTTTTCCATCTACCTCTCCATCCCTTGGCGCCCTTGTTGTTGCCGAGATGGACAGTCCTACTTTTTCATTTTTCTCCAAAAAACTTTTACAAATTGTTCCTTTTCCACTCCCTGATGGACCGGAAAGGACAATCAACAGTCCTTTTTTCTTCATCAATCTACTCCATGTTATTCTATATTTTGTACTTGTTCTCTAATCTTTTCCAACTCACTCTTTAACATAACAACCTTATCTAAGATGTCAATTTTGTCTGATTTAGATCCGATGGTATTTACTTCACGATTCATCTCCTGAATAATGAAATCTAACTTTCTGCCAATCGGTTCCGTTTTTTCCAAAGTTTCCAGTAATTGTGCTATATGACTCTTAAAACGAATGATTTCTTCTGTGATAGAACTTTTGTCTGCCAAAATTGCAGCCTCTTGTATGATTCTTTGTTCATCAATATTTTGACTCATTTTTTGTAACAAGGCAGTCATCTTCTCCATCAACTTTTCTTGATATTCTTCTTCCAAAGTATCTGCGAAACTTTCAATACAAAGAATATTATCTGAAAGAATCTTGCATCTGTCGAAAATATCTTTCGATAATGCTTGCCCTTCTTTTCTTCTCATTTCAACCATTTCTGATACAGCTTGACGAGTAGCAGTATTTAATAATTCCAAAATTTCCTGTTCATCAAATTCATTTTCAGCAACTGCAATCACATCAGGAAATTTCAACAAATCCATTGTTCTGATTCCTCCACTGAGAGAAAATTGATTTTCTGCTTCCTGTGCAATCGCAACATACTCTTGTGCCAATCTTCTGTTCAGTGTCAGCTTCTTATCGACACCATCTTTTAATGTCAAAGTAACGAATACATCCAACTTACCACGCTGAATTTCCTGCTTTATCATATCCTTTACTTTTTCTTCCAACCTCATAAGTTGTCTGGGCATTCTTACATAGATATCTAAATATCGATTGTTAATTGACTTCATCTCTATTGTGATAGAACATAGTGTATTTTCTGCATTTGCTCTACCATACCCTGTCATACTAAACATCGTACTCTTCTCCTCAAACTATTATTTTATCTCATATACAATCATAATGAATCCTATTCCATTATATATTAGAATGGAATTACATACAATATCATAAAGAAGGTTTCTTATACTGTTATATCATGCATTTTATCATTGATTATTAAAGTATATTACAGAATGCAATCTATCCAATACACTACAAAAACAACTCATTCCCTCAAAACAATCATGCTTCCCTTCTGTACGTTTTGTTTTTCAGATAAATCAGTCATCAAAAGATATGATATTATTATACTGAAATCATACTTTTCCAACTGTCTTTCCATCAAATTTTGAGGTAAATATGAAACGGAAGTAACTTCTTATCAAAAAACTAATTTATAATTTTTAAAAACAAACAAAGAATATCCTTATCTAAAAATTATTTCTTACAAATTTCCACAACATAAATCAGTCCTTCACAAAAAAGCAACATTAAAACTCTCTGAAAAATCGTACAAACAACTTAAGTAACATACCATTCATACTAAATACTATTGTAAAATGTAGAAATAGTGTATGATTATGAAAAAGATAATAAGATATACCGGAACTTGAAAAAAGTAAATTTTTTATGATAACTTTAACCAGTGGTTAAGTATAAGAATAAATGCTGTTTTTTACGATAAAAATAGTATCTTAAAAATGATATACTGTAACCGGATGTATTATAAAAAGCAGTTGGTATCAGATATTGATAATTGTAATAAAATATCTTTGAATACTGACCAATAATAAACTTATGTAAAAGGAGAAAACACAATGGATTTACTCAAATATATACGTCAAAACAATGACCTGAATGCCTTGCTCATGCGTGAGTGTGATATTTATTTTTATGACAAAATTCAACAGGTAGCATTCTCAAACAATCTTGAAATCTACTCCATACCATGCAAAGCATTCGCTCAAGACGGAAGTGGCGGTGAATTTGTTTTTCTTGAAGATGACAGCATAGGGTTTATCAGTAGTGAAGGTGATGTTGGAAGAGTTGCAGAAACCTTGGAGGAGTTACTGATATTCTTACTCCATGCAGGATGTATTTCTGATTTTAATTGTAAGTATCTTTATAAAAATCACGCTTTACTAAAATCTTTTTGCGCAGGATATTTATCAAAAACGAGAGAGAATTATATTGCTAAAAATGAGGATTGGGACAAAACACGCAGCAAAATTGCAGAAACTCTGTCACTTCCTTTTCATCCTGACAAATTGGACGAATTTGCAATGAAGTTTTATCAATCTGCAACAAGGGAACCGATATTTTCCTGTAAATATATTGATGGTGAAAATGAATATGTCTGTGATTCTGTACTTTCTGATATTGTGGGATTATGGATAACAGAACTTACCGGTATGAAAAGGGAAGAGATTGAATCCTATCAATAAAGAAAAAATATGATAAACAAACTGAAGTTTTAGGAGAAAACACCTATGTCAAAATATATGATTCGTGATGTGCAGGAGAAGGATATAAAGGCTATAGTCGATATTTATAATTCTAACTACCAATTTTTATTCCATCATTTAGGTGTAAAATCAGTAGATGAAACATTTATGATACAAGAACTCTCGACTATGAGAAAACTCGGTTTTCGTCCTTCTGTAATCGTAAATCAGCAAAATTCAAAGATACAAGGAATATTGGACTATAAATTAGAACAAGAGGTGTATCTTTCACTGATTATGCTAGCAAAAAATTTACAGGGAAACGGTACAGGTAGCATTCTATATTCCTACTTTGAATCAAAAATGATACAAGATAAAAGGGATTCTATACGAATTGATGTCGTGAACGATTACCAAAAAAATTTGGTTTCTTTTTGGAAAAAACATGGATTTGAGGAAGCAGAAGAGATAGTCCTGAGCTGGGGAAATAAAAAAAGCAAGGCGGTTGTTATGAAAAAATATTTGAGATAAACAAATCTTGTTTTTTAGAACCGAAATAATACAATATATCAATCTGTTTATAACTAAATGACAGGGAGCTTCTGTATAGCATTATCCAAAAGATCAATATACTTCCAGTATGTTGCCGGAAGATTACTGATATTGCTAAAATCATCTTTATCAAAATGATAAACAAGATGTCTCATGATTTGATTTTGAATAAAACATAAGTCCTTTAGTTCAGCAAGACTTACGCTGTCCAATTTATTGATATAGTTGTATAACTCAGAAAAAGACTTTTCATCAAATATATTTTCTTCATGCATAAAATAAAGAAAACTTTGATTTGTTGCATTTTTATTATCCTCTATTATATTGCCTGTACCTACTTTTGACATATTATCTCCCTCACAAATGTCAATTTTTATCTCTAAAATTCAACGGTGTCATACCATTCCTTCTTCATATCAAAAAACTCTTAACTTGACTTTTTTCATTTTGAACAAACAAATCGGAAAATAGTTTTCTCTAAAAGAAGTATGTTAAATACCATACTCTATTTTCTTATTGCTTACGACTAACTGAAATGTCGTTATTTCAATATATCTAACACAACATCTATTGATATTACCAACAATCATATATTGTTGATTTAAACTATGTGAAAAAAAGAGAGATACTCCCTCTTTTTTTGATTACAACAGCATTTTATTCTTTGAACCATTCAACAAATTTCAATAGAATATCTTTACACTACTATTCTATCCATTATTTTAAATTATAAATTTGATACCACTGAAAATTATGATATCCAATTTATCTTGTAGTTATTTTTTTTGAATATATTTAATTGAAAATATTGACAACAGTGTAAAAATTCCCGTCAATACAATAGTTCCACCCGGTTTCATCGCAAATTGATAAGCAAGAATCAATCCTACAACATGAAAGATGGTGGCAAAACAAATAGAGAATATCACCGTTTGTTTATAACTTTTAGCAAATTCCATTGCACAAGCACCTGGAATTACCATCATGGAAGAAACAATCAAAGCTCCTACAATTCTCGCTGAAATAGAAATCGTTAATCCTGTTAAAATAGTAAATAAGAAAGTGACAAAACGAACGGGAACTCCCGACAAAATTGCGCTTTCCTCATCAAATGCAATATGCAATAATTCTTTATATAACAATAAAAAACAACAAAATACAACAATGCTTACACCAATGACAAAATATAACTCAAAGTCACTGATAGAAACAATGCTCCCAAATAAAAAACTGTTAAAATTAGCAGAATTTTTTACATATCCTGATAGAATTGCTGCCAATCCTACTCCGCCTGACATAATAATTGCAATAGACATCTCGGAATACTTAGGAATCTTTTTTCGGATAAATTCAATCCCTAATGCCCCAATAACCGCTGTTGCAATTGCACCCAAAACAGGGTTGAAGTTCAATATCAACCCTGTTGCTACTCCTGCTAATGAAGCATGTGAAAGTGCATCTCCTATCATAGACAATCTTCTTAGAATCACGACAATTCCTACACATGGAATGATAACAGAAAGCATAATTCCTACAATAAAGGCTTTTTGCATAAATGCATATTGAAACATTTCCATGTTACCATTCCCCTTTTCTTTCTACTGCTCGTTTATCCTCTAATAAAAATATACGATTCGAAACATTCTTCAAAACAGACACATCATGGCTAATCACAACGATTGTAATCTTATGATGACAGTTGATATGATGGAGCAAATGCATCAACTGTTCGGTAGATTTTCTATCAATTCCCGTTGTCGGTTCGTCAAGCAACAAAATATTCGGATTGTTCACCAACGCCTTTGCTATCATTACTCTCTGTTGTTGTCCGCCGGACATTTTGTAAATCAAACGATTTGCATACTCTTCCATCTCTACCATTCTTAATGCATTATGAACCATTTGATAATGATGCTTTTTCGGTCTTTTTAAGAAACCTATATCCCGAAAGAGATTTAGCATAACAATCTCTTCTGCCGTTGCCGGAAATCCTGAGTTTTTACCTGAAGCTCTTTGTGGAACATAGCCTATTCCTTTTTGCACATCATATTTACCGACTTTTTTCCCATTCATCATGACGCTTCCATGCCATGGTTCCAACTGACCTAAGATCAGCTTAATCAAAGTGCTTTTACCGGCACCATTTTCTCCCATGATACCGATTAAATCTCCTTCATATATTTTCATATCCAGGTTTTCCAACACGGTATCTTTTTCATAACCAAATGTGACATTATCTAAAGAAATAATTTCGTTCACTCGTATACACCTTTCCTATTGCAATGCTTTCACAATGGAATTCAGATTTTGCTCCATAATAGAAATATAATCATTTCCTTCTTTCAATTGCTCTTCTGTAAGACCTTCAATAGGATTTAATACATCTGTTGTAGCCCCTGTTTCTTTTGCAATAGATTCTGCCACTTTAGGACTTACCAATTCTTCAAAGAAGATAACTTTTACATTGTTTTCTTTTACAAATTCTACTATCTCAGCCATTCTTTTTGGATTTGGTTCAGAATCAGGAGATAATCCTTCAATTCCTACTTGTGTTAATCCATATTCTTTGCATAAATACCCAAACGCTTCATGTGAAACTACAATATTTTTATTTGGAAGTTTTGCAATTTCCGTTTCATACTTTTTATCTAACTCATCAAATTTTTCACTATACATTTTGAAATTAGCTTCATAATATTCGGCATTTGCTGCATCTGACTTAACCAAAGCATTTTTGATGTTTTCCATTTCTTTCTTTGCATTTTTAATACTTGTCCAAACATGAGGATCTAAACTATGTTCATGTTCATGTGCCTCTTCACCCTCATGCTCATGTGCTTCTTCACCTTCATGCTCATGTGCTTCTTCACCTTCATGTTCATGTGCCTCTTCTCCTTCGTCATCATGGTGATGATGTCCTTCCATCAAATCAATTCCTTCAGATGCTTCTACCAACACGATATCCTTATTGCTCAATGATTTTGTTACATCCTCTACCCAGTGTTCCATACCTGCACCATTATAAATAAGCATATCAGCTTTTTCTAAATTTGCAATATCTTCTGTGCTTGGTTCCCAGTCATGAGGTTCCATACCGGAAGGAACTAAATTGATTACATCCACCTTATCTCCGGCAATTTTACTTGTAAAATCATACATTGGGTAAAAACTGGTATAAACTTGTAATTTTTTTTCCTCTGTATTGTTTGATTCTGATTTCTCTGTTGTTCCACAAGCAGAAAAAACAGATAATCCCATAGTTGTAATCAAAGCAACTGTTAGTGCTTTACTCCAAAATCTTTTCATTTCACTACTCCTTTATGATAACTATATTTTACAATGAGCAAAAATAGGAATAATTCCTATTTTCGTTATTTATTCTATTCCTATTCAATGTTTTTGTCAATTAAAATAGCTCCAATTAACCAATATTATGTATCACTAATAAGTTTATAGTTTCTCATTATAAAAATATTTTTTAATCTTATGTAGGTAGAAAATTATTTATCTTTCAACTGGATACAATCTTTCTAAAGTCTTAAAAAGTGGAAGTTTCATTTAGAACGAATGAAAACTACCACTTTTTTGGGATTCTTTTTTATTTTCATTAAAATAAAGTATATCTTTGTTGTAACATCTATTTTATATATGATATAATGAGAGAAAGGAGGTAAAGAAGATGACATTAGTTTCAAGTCTTACCAGCACTTACTACATCCTTTTAATATCCTTTATTATAAGTGGAATTATTTTAATACCACTAGCAATTGCTTATATGCTGTTTATAACTCCGTATTTGTTTTATGCAGGAGTACAAATGAGTAAAGGTGTTATCAAAAGAAATCATTTCGATAATTATTCTTTGAGAAAATCATTTTTTGAAGCCTGCAAATTTTATAAATGTATACTAACTCATAAGCCATACCAATTCTAAGAGCCTTTCAGCAGGCTCTTTTTTTATTCCTCCGAAAAAACTTTAGAAATTGTATTTTACAATTAAAAGAGTATTTTGTTCTTGTATATACTTTACACTTTCCAAAAAGTTAAAATACAACATACCAAAAAAAATTACCAAGTTTCATATTTTGAATTACAAACATTAAAAATGAGCTCTCCATCTAATATAAAAAAACTGATGATGACGAGAATCGCTTTTGCATGCCAGATTTTATAAAAGCGTGATATTGTTTATCTTACTCAATAGCGTTCATTTCTTTTTCAGAATATCTAAAATAGACATTTGCTCTCCTAAAAGTACATTTAATGTTATTGATGAGGTAAACATACTCTGTGTTCCTTTGTAATACAGGATGACAATGTTTAAAAAAGCTCTAATCGATATCCAATTATCCGCAGAAATAATTTTACTAAAATTTTCAAAAATGAAACCTTATAAAAAACCTTTATAAATTCCATATCCGATAGCAAAAATGCTTATCATTTCTGATATAGTTGACTGGCTGTCTTTGCACTTAAATCTGCTATTTAAAATATATTTCCAAACACATTAATCTCTATGCAATGCAATTTCGGACTTGATATCATAGAATGCAGTAATAAAATCAATTGTATTTTAAGTAAAAAACTAAAAGAAAAGTCTTCTTCAAATTTTTTCAGAGCATCTATATTTTTTACGCTTCATCATCTTCGCCATTAAAATATCTAATTCCGGAACACATCATATCTACTACCTCATAACGAGATTTGAACCAAATCCTTGACTTTTCTCCAAAAGGAATGTCATCATCTGCACAGATTTCAAGGTATTCTTTCTCTAACGAAAGAAAATCCACATCTGTTGCATTATGGTCTGACGTTACTTGATTCACTTTTTCTATAAAATCATCTACTCTATTCATAATCTTTCCTCCGATAAGTTGCATAATGTTATATACTTCCCACGCTTCTACAATAGTCAGTCTCATTATTTATTTTAATATTTTTGATAAAAGACCCACAGAAATCAACAAAAAATACATATGGACTACAAACTGAAACAAACAGACATGAATTAAGTGGCTGGATCACCTCCGATCACGCAAAGAATAGTTAAGCAGTCTACAAATATTTTTTTCATTTTAGAATCATCCTCGCATACACGAGTAATACCAGAAATATATTGTTGGGTTGAATTTCGTATAAAATTACACTACTGCCAAACTTTGGCTATAATTTTTTATTACTTGGTTGAGACTCATCTCGTTTGCACCGCCTTCTAAATTTGGTTCTTTTAATTGTAACGGATCATCTTCCCAACCACACACATCACAAATATCAAAAGAGCCTTGTTCTTCAAACTCATATTTCCCACAAACTGGACATAAATGCTTATCCATCGTGATTTTCCTCCATTTCTTTTAATTTGTCAAAATACTAAGATCACCTCTTCATACGTGGGAAATACACTTAAAAGATTCCTAAAAACAATGCTTTGTATTTAAATTTCTCTAAAAAATTATTCAATTTTAAAGAAAGTTCAAAGATAGTCCTTGCATCCTCCAATGCTCTATGTGTCACTTCTTTATCAATCCCATAACTTTTTAATGATGTTTCCAACTTATAACTGGCTGTTTTTTTATAAACCTAATTAAATCTAGATATTCATTTCCTGTATTCTGTATTTTTATAGCTAATATTATAAAGTATTTATAAATTAGTTCGGAATGTTATCTATAGTAATATCATTGTAAATTGTATCATCATTATCTAGAAAATCTTGTCTGTTATAAAAACAAACAAGATTTTTTCTATTTTTCTGAAATTAAATGACGACTATTGTAGATATATTCCCCACCGGAGTATATCGTAGCAATTAAGGCAATATACATTATCGGTAAACCGATTACAATAATATTTAACAACAATAAAATTGTTCCTATCATTTGTGTAACTGTCTTGATTTTTCCACCCTTTGCTGCTGCAATGACCGTTCCTTGACTGGATGCAATCGCTCTTAAGATGCTGATTGCATACTCTCTTGCAACAATGACTACAACAAGAAAAGCGGGTAATCTTCCTACTTGAACCAAAAAAATCATAGCTGCTGCAACTAACACTTTGTCAGCAAGCGGATCCATAAATTTTCCAAAATCTGTGACCAAATGATATTTTCTGGCAAGATATCCATCCAAAAAATCTGTTGCAGAAGCAATACTGTATACAATGGTTGCAAATAGATAAATTTCTTTACTTCTTTCAAAATAAGCTACCACAAAAAATACAGGTACCAATAATAATCTCAAAACAGTCAGTTTGTTTGGTGTATTCATGATACTGCCCTCCCAATTAAATCATATTCCATGAAATCATCTATTTCTACGGATACAAATGCTCCTATTTCTAACTTTCTTTCTGTGTGAACATAAACTACTCCGTCTATTTCCACCATGTCTCTTTTACTTCTTCCTACATATACTCCTTGCTCTACTTCTTCTTCAATCAATACTTCCACTTTTTGATTTAAGAACGATTGATTCTTTTCAAAAGAAACCCCTTGTTGAATATTCATAATTTCAGCACGACGATTTTCTTTTTCTTGCTCTTCAATCTGATCTTTCATTTTTGATGCGGGCGTTCCCTCTTCTTGTGAAAAGGCGAATACTCCCAACCTATCAAATTTAACTTCTTGCACAAATTGTTTTAATTCTTCAAACTCTTCTTTCGTTTCTCCCGGAAATCCTGTAATTAGAGTCGTTCTTAGAACTGCATTCGGTATCTGTGTTCGAATCTGATTCACTTTATCGTACAATTCCTGTTTGGAGGTGTGACGATTCATTCTTTTCAGTACAGTATCAGAACAGTGCTGAATCGGCATATCAAAATAAGGAATGATTTTTTTGGAATTCTTTACTGCTGAAATGAATTCATCATCAATGTCTTCCGGATACGAATACAATACACGAATCCAATGCAAGCCTTTCACATTATCCAGCTCTTTTAACAATCCACCCAAAGATTTTTTTCCATACAAATCTATCCCATATTTTGTAGTGTCTTGCGCAATCACAATCAATTCTTTCACTCCGGATTCCGCCAACTTTGTGGCTTCTTCTACGATATCTTCTTTTTTTCGGCTACGATACTTCCCTCTCAATTTAGGAATGATACAGTAGGTACAAAGATTATCACAACCTTCTGCTATTTTAAGATATGCATAATACTCTTCTGTCAGTTGTGTTCTTTCCATATCTTCAGATAGATTCAAATTGATATCTTCCAATAAACTGTCCCGTTTCCCAAACTCTGTCATTTTAATTGCACTCATAATTTGAGGAAAGCTTGTTGTTCCTAAAATAAAATCAATTTCCGGAATTTCTTCCATCAACTCTTTAGAATATCTTTGTGCCAAACATCCGGTCACAATCAATTTTTTTAGATTTCCTATCTGTTTATACTGTGCCAATGACAAAATTTCCTGTATGGATTCTTCTTTTGCACTGTCAATAAATCCACATGTATTAACAATTCCAATCTCTGCATCTTCAACATCTAATGTCTGAGTTAGCCCTTCCGTCTCCATAATTCCAAGCATATTCTCAGAGTCTACCCAATTTTTTGCACAACCCATTGTTGTTATAAATACTCTATTCCAATTCGTTTCCATCATTATTTCCTCTCAACGTACTATTTCCATCAACCAATACATTTCTCGGTCTCACTCCGTCACTTGCAGCTACAATCCCTTGTTCTTCCATATAGTCCATAATTCGAGATGCCCTGTTATACCCTATTCTGAATTTTCTCTGAATCAAAGAAGTGGATACTTTTCCGTTTTCAATGGCAAACTTCACAATATCCTGATACAAGTCATCTATTTCCTCTTCTTGCAGTTGTTGTTGCATCTTTTCTTGAATTTGTAAAGCTACATCTTCTTTCTCTTCCTGTTCTTCTTCTTTCGATGGAGAATTTTGTTCTTTGATAAAAGATACAATATTTATCACTTCTTGCTCTGAAATAAATGCTCCTTGTACTCTAAGAGGTTTACTCATTCCAATTGGATAATAGAGCATATCTCCTTTTCCTAACAACTTTTCCGCACCGCCAATATCCAGTATCGTACGGGAATCTGTTTGAGAAGATACTGCAAAGGCGATTCGCGAAGGAATATTAGCTTTAATCAAACCGGTAATAACATCTACTGAAGGCCTTTGCGTTGCAATCACTAAATGAATTCCACAAGCTCTTGCCATTTGTGCCAATCGACAGATAGAATCCTCCACTTCTTTTGGACTTACTAACATCAAATCTGCCAACTCATCTACAATAATGACAATACTCGGCATTTTTTCTTCGGGATTTTTTTTATTATATCCATCAATATCTTTTACCAGATTTTCTGCAAATGTTTTATACCGGCGATTCATCTCATCGACCGCCCAACTCAAAGCATAGGGCGCTTTTTTCATATCGGTAACAACAGGCATCATAAGATGAGGAATTCCATTGTAAACAGACAGTTCGACCATCTTAGGATCAATCATAATAAACTTCACTTCATCAGGTGTTGCACGATAGAGAATACTACATATCAAAGTGTTAATACATACACTTTTTCCGGAACCTGTTGAACCTGCTACCAATAGATGTGGCATTTTTACTAAATTAGAAATTCTTGTTTTTCCTGCTACATCTTTTCCAAGCACAAAAGAAACTTTAGACGATTCATTTCTGAAAATCTCATCTGTTACTACACTTTTAAAACCTACCATTTCTGTTTCTTCATTAGAAACTTCAATTCCTACCAAAGATTTTCCGGGAATCGGTGCTTCAATCCGGATGGATTGAGCAGCTAAGGCAAGTGACAAATCGTCTGATAAACTTAATATCTTAGAAACTTTTGTTCCAGGTTTCGGTTGTAACTCAAACCTTGTAATAGTCGGCCCGGATGAAACATTCACTACATTTGCCTCTACAGAAAAAATTTTTAAAGTATCTTCTACCAATTTCGCTTTGTTCTGAATGTCAGAATTTTTTCGTTGTAATTTTGTATACGTTTCCAACAACCAGTACGGCGGAAGAATATACTCTTTTTGGAGCTTCGTCTGTCGTTCTTCCTTTAGAATTGGTGTTACTTCACTTTCTTCCTTCAGTGTTGCCAATTCATCATTATCTTGAACACTCACAGGATAATCAAAACGATCTTTTCGATAAACAATCTCTTCCAAATTATTGTATTTAAACTGAGAAGATGCATCATCACCAAAATCTGTCTTATCCAGAACATAAGGCTCTTCTTGATAGAGGGATTCCTCCTCTTTTTCTAATGGATTGTTGATTGAAAAGTCTTCGTTATCATTTTTACCAAAAAATACTTTAAACAAATTTTCCCGCTTTTCCTGCTCCATATAACTTTCCTTTGTTAGCGGTTTCAATTGATAGTCTTCATACGAGCTATAATCAAAGTCTTTTTCAAAATTCCCATAATCCAAAAATGCACTGTGTTCCTCATCATCTTCTTCATCAGGCAAATCTTCAAAAATTAAATTGTTAATTTTTTCTTTTATCATATCAACAAATGTACGACATCCTTTTACCGCACCACCAGTTTCTTCAATCATTTGCAATGGGCCAAATCCAAAATAAAACCATATAATAAACAAAGTTATCGCGAAAATAAAAAATGTAGTTCCCCATACTCCTAAAAATCTATGGAATAGATATACAAACGAATAAGGAATAACTCCTACTCCTAAATTGTCTGCTGAATCCATAAATACTCTACCTACATTACTCCAACGATATTCTCCTTTTGGAAGGATAGAACTGTTAATTTTAGCATAGAACAAACTCAAATCCAACAACAGTAAAGGAAACAGTCCATTTGGAATGTCTTGAAATGTAAATCGATTGTGATATAACAATTTAATCGCACCCAAAATAATCATTCCAATTGAAATAAGAAGTGCAATCTTCCCGAAAATTCCAAGCAATAAGAAGCGAATTCCTTTCCCTACAATCCCCATAGAAGCTGTATTTAAGGATAGAGAAATAAAAATTCCCACAAAAACCATAATGATTGCACTTAAAGTTTCATTTTTTCCTTGTTTCTTTATATTATTTTTACGTTGAGAAGGAACCGGAGGTGTTTGTGGTTCCTTTCTTCTTTTCTTTCTCACATTTGGTTTTTTTTCTGTCACACTTTTTCTTCTCGCCAAAGTATACACTCCAAACTTATTAAATATCCTTATTTTACAAAAATAGCTATTCCATCAACTACTATTATTTTTTACTCTTGAAAAAATACTTTCAATGCCAATATTAAGTATTCCGTATCACTAGAACCCATCAACTCTCGACTTGAGTGCATTGATAACATTGGATTTCCGATATCTACAGATTCAATTGCTAATTCACGTGCAGAAATCGGGCCAATTGTAGAACCTCCTGCCTGATCGGAACGATTCACAAACTGTTGGCAAGGTACTCCCGCTTTTTGGCATAATTGCATAAACACAGAGGTGGAATAACTTGTACTGCTATATTTTTTGTTGAAACTAATCTTAATTACAGGTCCTTCATTCAACTTAGGATGATTGGTAACATCTGTTTTTTCAGGTATATTAGGATGAATAGCATGTGCCATATCGCAAGAAATCATAAATGATCTTTGTATCATCGCATAGTATTCGTCACCTGTTATACCAATCGATTGTGCAATTCTTTCCAAAACTGTAGATAACAATACAGAACCTGCACCCAAACGAGAACCGCTTCCTACTTCTTCATTGTCAAAACCAACTACAAGATTTACCGCATTTTTAGCTTCAGTTTCCATCAACGCAATAAAATTTGTATAGAACATAGATAAATTATCTAATCTTCCTGAGCTAATCATTTCTTTTGAAAAACCTACAAATGATGCTTTTTCAACAGGATAAAAATAACATTCATAAGACAAAATATCTTCTTTCTTGCAGTTGATTTTTTCAGATAATCGGTTCAAAAAATAATCTTCTTCCAATTTTTTTCCGGACAATCCGATGATTGGCAACATATCCTTTTGCTTGTTTAATTCGAATCCTTGATTTACTGTTCTATTTTGATGAATTGCTAAATTCGGAATGATTGCAACCGGTTCTTCAAAATCTACCAATACTTCCTTTGTTTCAAAGACAGAATCTCCTTTCAAATCTACTCTTCCAGCAACAGAAAGAGGTCTATCTAACCACGTGTTCAAAATAGGGCCTCCGTACGTTTCCGTATTTAGCTTTTGATAATTTTTGAACTGAATATCAGCATTCGGTTTAATCAAAAAAGTCGGTGAATCTGTATGAGAACCTAAGATACGAAAATGATCTGCTTTTTCTCCTATTTCAAATCCAATCAATGTAGTTCCCAAATCGACATAATATTTTCCCCCACGATTTAAAGTCCATGAGTCCTTGACATCCAAACCTTCATAACCGCTCTTTTCTAATCTTTTTTTCATAGATTCCACAACATGATAAGGAGAGACTCCTTCATCCAAAAACGTCATCAAATCCTTATTATACTTGTTATTGTGTTTCAAAATAATTCCTCCATATCTCCTATTCTCGTACTATAATTTGATTTTTATCGTTAATCGAGTCTGTTTTTAATCTTGTAGTCTTCCAATAAAATTACCTTTTCTTTCCATTAGTATCTTCATCTGTTTCTACAAATTCCACATCAATTATATCACAGTCTTTTTCATTTTTAAAATTGCAAACAGTTTCTTGATTTTCTACCAAACTTTTTTGTTCGGCATATAATTCCAACTCATCACACACATAAGTCAAAAGGAAGAGAATCACAAATATATCCTCGACATATCCTAGACCAAAAAATAAAAAGTCCCACAATAAATCAATTGGACTAATCAAATATCCTCCCATAAAAATAAGTAATAGTATAATCTTGCATTTTCTATACCACTTTACCTCATCATCTAACAAAAAATCAGGTAAATATTTTACTGTTTTCAAAAAACGTAATCCTTGTAAAAAAATACTGTAGTTATTCTTCATAAAAGTCCCTCCTACTGACGTTTTATAATCATTCTAACAGATTCTGTAACGGAAAGATATGATTTTTGGAGCCTATACCACAAATTTCCACCAAAACAATCAGTCTCTTTCTCATACATGAAATTACATTATATTTATATCCTATTCTTTTTTAATTTATGATATAATCTCTTATGATATATCATATTACCATATCAAAATAAGAAGAATCAGCTTTCGTCATTAAGATATTCAAAATTTTTACCAAAATGATACAAATTTTCGAAGAGTTGAATCTTAAAATTTTATGATATAATTTGTAGAACAGTTACTTGAGGGAGGATATTATGGACAATAGAGATGAATTATACTCTATCTTTCAAGACTATCATTCTAAAATTATCGGAATGCATCAAAAGGAGTATGCGGTCCTAATCCTCTTTGTCAAATTACAGGATGAATACCATATTGTTTTAGAAAAGCGTTCTTCTAACATTCCACAATCTGGAGAAATTTCATTTCCCGGCGGAAAAATAGAACAGTCCGATTTGGGTAGATTGAACGCTGCTCTTCGAGAAACTGAGGAAGAATTGGGAATTAACAGAGATGACATCTTTGTTCTCTCAGATTTTGATATTTTGACTCCGCCTTTTGGGAAAGTACTTTATTCTTTTCTTGCTACCACAGAGTCAATTGATTTTCAACCGAATAGAGAGGAAGTAGAGAGATTGATTTTTTTACCTATCTCTTTTTTAACGACTACCGAACCAAAATCATATAGAGGAACAATCACCATTCAAAGACCTGATGATTTTCCTTATGATAAAATTCCAAACAAAGAACAGTATTCTTTTGGAACCGGGACATATACTACCTATTTTTATGAATATGACGGTGATATTATATGGGGAATGACAGCATCTCTTTTAAAAGAACTTGCCGATACCATAAAAAAAGGATAGATACATTTTAATTTTTTAGAGAGGATGTTTATTTATTATGAAATTAGGAATCGTAGGATTACCAAATGTTGGAAAATCCACATTATTTAATGCTATTACAAATGCAGGAGCAGAGTCGGCAAACTATCCGTTCTGCACAATTGAACCGAATGTTGGAGTTGTTTCTGTTCCGGATGAAAGATTGGAAGCGTTAGCGAAAATATATGAATCTAAAAAAATTATACCCACCTATATTGAGTTTTATGATATTGCCGGTCTTGTAAAAGGTGCCAGCAAAGGAGAAGGACTTGGAAATAAATTCTTATCTCATATCAGAGAAGTAGAAGCAATCGTTCATGTCGTTCGTTGCTTTGAAGATGACAATATTGTCCATGTAGAGGGAAATATCAATCCACTAAGAGATATTGAAACCATCAATTTGGAGCTTATTTTTTCTGATATTGAATTATTGGAAAAGAGAATTCAAAAAACAGTCAAATTAGCGAAAGCAGATGCTTCCTTGAAAAAAGAAGTAGAAATTATGGAACACATCAAGTCAACATTAGAAAACTCTCTCTCTGCAAGAACTATGTCTTTCAACAATGAAGAATTATCGTTTGTAAAATCATTAAATTTGCTCAGCTACAAACCAATTATCTATATTGCAAATGTTTCTGAGGATGACTTTTCTTCCGACACATCAGAAAACCCTTATGTAAAAGAAGTAGCAGAATTTGCTAAATCTGAAAATGCAGAATGTGTATCTATCTGTGCAGGTTTGGAATATGAAATTTCGCAATTGGAAGAGGAAGAAAAAAAATTATTCTTGGAAGACCTTGGAATTGGAGAATCCGGTTTGGATAAATTGGTGAAAGCCAGCTACTCTTTACTCGGCCTTATCTCCTTCTTAACTGCAGGTCCTATGGAAACTCGTGCATGGACGATAAGAAAAGGAACAAAAGCACAACAAGCTGCCGGAAAGATTCACTCCGATATTGAACGTGGTTTCATTAGAGCAGAGACTATTTCCTTTGCAGAGTTAGTTGCATCAGGTGGAAATATGGTTGCAGCAAAAGAAAAAGGATTAGTTCGTCTAGAAGGAAAAGAATATATCATGCAAGATGGAGATATTGTATTATTCAGATTCAATGTATAATCCATCACTTGATAAAAACTGAATATCATCAAATAAAAAACATCCGCTCAATCAACTTGAAAACTTCATTTTCGATATGATTAAGTGGATGTTTTGTTTTTTAAATTTATCTTAGATGATGGAATGATAGAAACAAAAATCATTACGTAGAATATCTATATTCTTTCACTTATTCCATTTTTTAAGTTTACTTCTAAGAAACTTCACAAAAAACTATCTTTGATACTTCTTCAAAAACTGAAATACTGTATCCCAATATTTTTCTGTTTCTAACAAATATGATTGTACATGACCTGCTCCATGAACAATTAATTTTTCTTTTGTATCTCCGGTATATGTCTGATAATTCTGTTCCAACATATAGAACGGAACAAAGCTATCTTTATCTCCATGAATAAATAACATCGGTACCGTTGTATTTTGTAACATAGGTACACAAGAAGCATCCTTAAGGGAATATCCTGCTCTAATACGAGACATAGCATCTGCCATGTTTAATACAGGAAAAGTTGGCAAATGATACAGATACTTCAACTCAGATTCAAATTCTTCCCAAGCAGAGGTATATCCTGAATCTTCAATGATAGCATATACATTTGAAGGAAGGGACTCTCCTGAAACCATCATAACAGTCGCTCCACCCATAGATACTCCGTGCAAAGCAATTTTTGCATTTGGATTTTTATCTAAAATATATTCTATCCAATGTAGAATATCCTTTCGCTCCAAATAGCCCATTCCAATAAATTTTCCTTCTGAATCTCCATGTGCCCTATGATCCGGAGACAATACCTGATATCCTTGCTCTAAATAGGTGGCTGTTATGTTTTGAGGAGCTTCCTTATGTCGATGGGATTTGTAACCGTGTACCACGATTACCCACATGTCAGATTTTTCACCATGTTGTGTATATTCATCCGCTTTCAATTTTAACCCGTCATCAGACGTAATTGTGACCTCTTGTTTATGAACTGCATCATTCTTAAAAATTTTTTCTCGTCTCTCTTTATATTGCTCTTTTGATTGATTGATTTTATTCAAATCCATTTCACTCAATCCATCAGGCGGAGCAACTTTCGGCTTTTTATCTTGTCGAATAATTGCAACTTTAAGAAAATAATTCCCTACCAAGACTGTACTTCCTACACTGATTACAACAAAAATAATAATTGCTGTTAATAGTTTTCTTTTCATTGACTGTTTTTGAAACATTCTATGCTCCACCTTCCATTATTTATTTACAAACAACCTGAATTACACCAAACAGACTGTAGTAGTTGTTCATTATTATATTGCCATCTATCGTACCATATTTTTTTAAAAAAGAATATCATTCTTTATTAAATTCGTGGTATATGTCCATGATATCCTTTATTTTTCATCTTTTCTCACCAAGAAAATCATTGATACCCTGACATCTCTATATTAGAAGACTGCTTCTTTAAAATCTCATGATAATCCATCTTCATATTACTTCAATTTAACTCATAATAGACTTCTTCTATCAAACTGATTGAAACAAATTCAGTCCTGTTTTGTAATATCGTGACAATTCTAGTTCTTTTAACATCTTTCTTTATAATAATAGATGGTTCATTTTTTTCTTTCCATATTTTTTGCAATCTTAAAATCTAAATAAAAAACTTTCTCTTTTGAAGTCTATTTCATTTCAAAAAAGAAAGTTTTTTCATTCTATGATAACAGCTATCTAATTATCTTTACTCCAAAGATATAAAATTTACAGAAACGACTACTGATATCATTTTCATAGTAAATTTCTTACTTTACTCTGATAGATATTTACCTTTCAAATATTCATCCATCGCTTTTGCAGCAACTTTACCTGCACCCATTGCAGAAATTACTGTAGCTGCTCCTGTTACCGTATCTCCACCTGCATAAACTCCTTCTAAGGAAGTTAGTCCATCTTCATTTACAACAATACATTGTTTTCTATTTGTTTCCAATCCATCTGTTGTAGAAGTAATCAATGGGTTCGGTTTTGTTCCAAGTGACATGATAACAGTATCTATTTCCATCTCAAATTCAGAATTCGGAATTTCAACAGGTCTTCTTCTTCCTGATTCATCTGCTTCTCCTAATTCCATTCTAACACATCTCATTGCACGAACACATCCTGTGTCATCAGTCAAAATTTCTTTTGGATTTGTCAATGTGTCAAAGATGATTCCTTCTTCTTTTGCATGATGTACTTCCTCTACTCTGGCAGGTAATTCTTTTTCACTTCTACGGTACACGATATGAGATTCAGCTCCCAATCTCAATGCTGTTCTGGCTGCGTCCATCGCAACGTTTCCACCACCGATAACCGCCACTTTTTTTCCTCTTCGAATCGGAGTATCATAATCTTCCAAATATGCTTTCATCAAGTTCACTCTTGTTAAAAATTCATTTGCAGACAATACACCATTCGCATTTTCGCCCGGAATTCCCATAAACATAGGAAGGCCTGCTCCAGATCCGATAAATACTGCTTTGAAATTTTCTTCTTCAAATAGTTCCTCAATTGTAACTGTACGGCCTATGATAACATTCGTTTCAATTTTTACACCTAATTTTCGAATGGAATCAATTTCATATTGTACCACTTCTTTTTTAGGAAGACGAAACTCCGGAATTCCATAAGTTAATACTCCACCCGGTTCATGGAATGCTTCAAATATTGTTACATCATAACCTTTTTTTGCCAAATCTCCTGCACATGCAAGTCCTGAAGGACCTGATCCGATAACTGCTACTTTTATCCCGTTTGAAGCATCTTTTTTTGAAACATTCAAATCACGTTCTCTTGCCCAATCAGCAACAAATCTCTCTAATTTTCCAATAGAAACAGCCTCATTTTTTATTCCAACAATACAAGAACCTTCACATTGTGATTCTTGTGGACAAACTCTACCACACACTGCAGGCAAAGAGCTATTTAACGCAATAATCTGAGCTGCTGCTTCAATATCCCCATCTTTCACTTTTGAAATGAAAGAAGGAATGTTCACTCCTACAGGACAAGCTTGAACACAACGTGGATTCTTACAATTTAAACATCTTGTAGCTTCCAACATTGCCTCGTTCGTATCATATCCATAACAAACTTCCTTAAAATTGCCTGCTCTTACTTTCGGTTCTTGTTCTCTTACAGGAACTTTTACTTTTTTATCCAACATTATTTATCAACCTCCTCGCAGTCACAGCCTTCAGGTCGATGTGTATCTCCCTCTTCATACTTCAACATCTTTCTACCTTCTTCTGTCTTGAACATCGTCTGTCTTCTCATTGCTTCATCATAATTCACTAAATGACCATCAAATTCCGGACCATCCACACAAGCAAACTTCACTTCGTCGCCGACACGAACACGACATGCACCACACATTCCGGTTCCATCAACCATAATAGTATTCAAACTAACGATTGTAGGAATATTTAATTTCTTTGTTGTCATAGAAGCAAATTTCATCATAATCATAGGTCCGATAATTACTGCTTCATCATAAGATTTTCCTTGATTATTTACCAAATCTTCTAATAGAGCAGTAACCATTCCGTGAAATCCGAAAGAACCGTCATCTGTAGCGTAATACACATTTTTAGCAACTTTCTCCATCTTTTCAGTAAAGATTAACAAATCTTTTGTTTTTGCTCCAATAATAACATCCACATCCAAATTATGTTCTTTGAACCATTTTACTTGAGGATATACCGGAGCTGCTCCAACTCCACCAGCGATGAAAATAAATTTTTTGTTTTTTAATGTTTCGATATCCTCGTGAATAAAGTCGCTAGGATTTCCAAGTGGCCCTACAAAATCTTTCAATGAATCCCCTTCATTCAATGTAGATAACTTTTTACTTGACATTCCAACTACTTGGAATACAATGGCAACAGTTCCTTTCTCTCTATCATAATCAGCAATCGTAAGAGGAACTCTCTCTCCCCTTTCATCAATTTTCACGATTACAAATTGTCCCGGTTTTGCTGATTTTGCTACTCTTGGTGCTTCAATATCCATTAAATATACAAGGTTATTTAATTGTTTTTTTTGTACAATGCGATAGCTCATTTTTTCCCCCTTCAACAAATTACTGTTAATTGAATCATCCCATCTGTAATAAAACGTATCATTTATATTATACTATAAAATATTCTTAGTCAAAACTATTTTTATAACAAATGTCAACTCTTTCTTGTTTAATGCAAAATAGTTTATCATTCTTATGTTCTACTGTTTCTTTTTATGGTATACTTTAATGTGAAATTATATTTTGGAATTTTTATTCAGAAGGAACACGAATGGAGAGTAGCCCTTATCTATAAAATGCTACTTTCTACCTGAGATAAATTATTTTAATACACCATCTTTATTCTCTTTTTTCTGAATAAACATGATTCCTATTGATATCAGTAACTATTATTTTTTGGAGGAATGACAATGAATACAAAACAATTGGAAATTATGCAAAACGGAAAAGGCTTTATTGCTGCATTGGATCAAAGTGGTGGTTCTACACCAAAAGCACTGAAATTATACGGAATAAATGAAGACCAATACAGTAATGAAGATGAAATGTTCCGTTTGGTTCACGAAATGCGTAAACGTATCATCACAAGCCGTTCTTTTACAAGTGAACGAATCTTGGCAGCCATCTTATTCAAAGTTACTATGAACTCTAAAATTGATGGTTTATATACTTCTGATTTTCTTTGGGATAAAAAAGGCATTGTTCCTATTCTAAAAGTTGATAGTGGTTTAGCAGAACTAAATAACGGTGTTCAATTGATGAAACCTTTTGAATTAGATGAAATTCTTGTAAATGCAAAAGAACGTCATATTTTTGGTACTAAGATGCGTTCCGTTGTCAAAGAATATAACGAAGATGGTATCCGTGAAGTGGTAAAACAACAATTCGAATATGCAAGAGCAATCATTGCACAAGGATTTGTTCCTATCGTTGAACCTGAAGTAGACATTCATGCAGAAGAAAAATCTAAAATTGAATCTTTCCTAAAAGCAGAAATAGTAAAACAGTTAGAAACCATGAATGAAGACCAAAAATTAATGTTCAAATTCACAATCCCAACAGAACCGAACTTGTACTCTGATTTGGTGAATTTCCCTTGTGTTGTGCGAATCGTAGCTCTTTCAGGTGGATACTCAAGAGAAGATGCCAATGCTCTTTTAAGCAAAAATCAAAATATGATTGCAAGTTTCTCAAGAGCTTTAACAGAAGGTCTAAATGTAAACCAAACACAAGAAGAGTTTGATTCAATGCTTGACTCCTCTATCGATTCTATTGTAAAAGCTTCTGTATAATAATTATTTTTGATGAAACGAGTAAAAAGTGTGTTTTTAATCAAGGAATCCTCTTAGATTGGCGATTCCTTGATACACACTTTTTTTGATGTCATTATAATAAAGAAATGAAGGTGAAATACTATGAAACAATACTTTGATGATTTAATATTCTATCGACGAAAATTCCGACAAATGGCAGAAACAGGATTTTTGGAAATGAATACTACAATCGAATTGATTCGACTTATGAAGTCTTTTGGATTTCAAGTACGTTATGGAAGAGAAATTCATGGACATAGAGAAGGTATGCCTTTGAAAACAGAATTGGAACTGCACGCATCTAAATTGAATCAAAAAGACATTTCATTTGACATCTCAGACATCAAGTTAGGTTATACCGGTCTTATTGCAGATTTGGATACTGGAAAACCAGGTCCAAAAATAGCATTTCGATTTGATATTGATGCTCTTCCCATCAGAGAAACTTCAGATCAGAATCATGTTCCTAACAAATTGAATTTTCAATCTAAAAACGAAAATACCTGTCATGCTTGCGGACATGATGCACATATTGCCATGGGAATTATTCTTGCAAAATATGTTTCAGAGCATACTGATAACTTTTGTGGAAACCTTCGTATCATTTTTCAACCGGCAGAAGAAGGCGTTCATGGTGCAAAATCTATGATGGAAAAAGGTTGTGTTGATGGAGTAGACTATATGGTAGGATGTCATATTGGAATGAATGAACATAAAGATACTATTGGTGTCGGAACAAAAGACTTCCTTTCCACTAAAAAATTTAATGTCACTTATTGGGGACGCTCAGCTCATGCTGCAAACAATCCCGAACAAGGAAGAAACGCTCTTTTGGGCGGTGCCAGTCTATGTCTTACTCTCAATAGTCTGATTCAATACAGTTCTTCCAATACCAAATTAAATATCGGTAAATTTTTATCCGGTCAAAACAGAAATATCATTGCACAAGATTGTTCTCTTGAAGCAGAAGTCCGTGCAGACCACTATACCACTCTGTCTGATTTATGGAACAGAATTGTTCAAGCCGTTCAAGGCACGGCACTCTCATTCGGATTACAATATCGTATTGACGTTGTCGGAGAAGCTCCTGATTTTACAACAGAACATCCTGAATTTGAATCTTTGATCAACGAAAGTTTATTACAACAAGGTTTCAAGACCGATTTTCAACCTTCCTTTAATGGATCTGAAGACATTACCTATATGTTGAAGACTGTTGAAGACAATGGTGGGAAAAGCATCCATTTCTTAATTGGTGCAACATTGGCAGCACCACATCACAATGAAGCATTTGACTTCAATGAGGATTCTATGTTTCTAGGTTTTTCTATGTTTACTCACCTATTCCCTATTATCTATACAGATTATTCTTCCAAATAATAATTTTTTCATCTCTCATAAAAAAACAGGTTGGAAATCGCATAAGTTGTAATTTGAATAATATGTAACAACCATTGTTCACAACTAATGAAATGGCACGTTATCATTGCTGGTGAACAAAAAGAACTTACTGTAGGAGTAATATTTTAAAATCAATGATAATAGGAGATGACGAAAACTGAGAAATATTAGAAAATTTCTTCTTGTCTAAGTCTTTGTCATAGAATCAAAAAAGACATTACCAACTCATAAAAATAATGAATTCGGTAATGTCTTTTTTCATAATTTTTTATTAGAATAATCCTAATTGTATCATTATTTCGGTCTTGATGCCAAAATCAACTCTTTTAAATCTTTTTCTTGAAACAAATATCTGTTATTGCAGAAATGACAAGTAAGTTCTGCTTGTCCGTCCTCCATCAGAAGCTGTTCCAATTCATGTCTTCCCAAACTAATCAACGCTTTTTCCATTCTTTCTCTGCTACAATCACAGAAGTATCTCGTTTGTCTCTCTTCAACAATGTTCATTCCCAATTCGCCTAAAATAACTTCCATAATTTGTTCCAAACATTCCGCCTCATCCAACATATGAGAAATAGAAATGACACCACGTAGATTTCTCTCTAATATTTCAATATCTTCTTCACTGACATCAGGCATCAACTGAACGATAAATCCACCTGCAGATTTAACGCTTCCGTCTACATCCACCAAAACACCCAACGCAACAGAAGATGGTACCTGTTCAGAGTTTGCATAATATGCTGTCAAATCCTCTGCAATCTCTCCATTTGTAAGCGGATACTGTCCAATATAAGGCTCTTTCAAACCTAAGTCTCGGATAACAGATATCATCCCATTCGTTCCAACTCCGGCAGAAACATCCAACTTTCTGTCAGTCATGCGAATCGGTAAGTTTACTTCAGGATGCGAAATATATCCTTTTGCATCCCCTTGAGAATTTGATACACAAACCAACAATCCTAAAGGGCCACCTCCCTTAAACTGTAGAGTCAGTTTTGCATTTTTTTCTTTCATCATGACTCCCATCATCGTGCCGGCAGTAATGACACGTCCCAATGCTGCTGTTGCAACAGGTGTACACTGGTGAACTGTTCTAGCCTCTTCCACCATATCTTTTGAATCAATTACAATCATATTGATTGTTTTATTATCTGAAATTGCTCTTAATAATCTTCCCATTTTTGTTCCCCTTTTTTCCTCTTATTATTCTATTTTACAGCTACAAAAAATAACCGTTCTGCAAAATTCAAGTCTATTTGCTCCTTATCAAAATCTCCATATACAAAAACTTTTCGATATCCCGTCTCTTGCAGTAGTTTTCTCATTTCCTCAATAGAATACGCCTTTTGAATCTGTTTCTCTTGCATTCTTCTATATAAAGTACCTTCTTGTTCCATCAAAGTAATGGTCATTTCTACTTGTTTCTTTTCTTCATCGTATTCATTTTCCCATAGATAAATCATATCCTCAAAACTTTGACCAAAAACATTGTTACCCAATATTTCAGAAATCTTATATTCCGAAGAAATATCAAATATCAATGTCCCACCTTTTTTCAATCGTGCATTGAGGTAAAAAAATAGATTTTTGAGTTTATCCTCTTCTAAAATATAATTCAAGGTATCATTTGATGAAAAAATACAATCTATTTCATAAATTTCAAAATCCATATTCTCAATGTCTTGTTCCATAAGGATGACATTATTTCCAAAGTCTTGCAATCTTTCTTGTGCTAAAAACAGCATATCTTCAGAGGTATCTACCCCAACAACTTCATATCCTTTTTTAAGCAGACATTTCGTCATAATACCGGAACCGCACCCTAATTCCAAAATATGATGAATATCAGGAGTTTGCTCAAGAAACAAATTCTCCATAAAATCACACCACTCATTGTAATCTACTTCTTCCATCAATTCATCGTAAATTTTGGATATAACCTCGTATGCCACAAAACCTTCCCCCTTAAAACATAAAAAATAAAATCTACTTATGCAGATTTTATTTTTTACTTCCTATCTATCTTGGTCAGTCACTGCAAATACATATGGAATATTTCTGTAATAATCTCCATAGTTCAAACCATATCCGACTACAAACTTATCTTCAATCATGAATCCGGTATAATCAGGATCCACATCCACTTTTCGACGAGAAGGCTTATCTAAAAGGGAACAAGTTTTCACACTTTTCGCTCCTTTGGATTGAATATAATCTTTCACAAAAGACATTGTTGTTCCGGAATCTACGATATCATCTACAATAAGCACGTCATATCCTACCATATCTGTAGAAACGCCTGCTACTACTTGTACTTCTCCTGTTGTTTCTTCTGAATGACCATAGCTTGAAGTTGTCATAAAATCAACTTTACATGGAATTGTAATTTCACGAACCAAATCAGCAGCAAAAATAAAACTTCCTCTAAGAAGAGAAATCATCAACAAGTTTTTCTCCTTATAATCTTCAGAAATTTGTTTTCCCATTTCTTTAATTCTTGACTTGATTTCTTCTTCAGAACACAACACTTCCCAAACTTTTTTTTCAATATCCATCTGATTATATTCCTTTCTATTTTTTTCTTTCTAAAATGTTAGAAGTTTCTCTCTCTATAATTTCATAAGGTAACTGTATATGTTTCTCTTTTATCGGCTTACTTTCTATTTTTTTCAACAATAAGCTTGCTGCAGAAGCACCGATATCATACAACGGATGACGTACTGCTGTCATTCTCGGTCTTACCCAACTGCATATTTCCGTATCATAATATCCAACAATAGAAATATCTTTAGGTATTGATAACCCATTATCTACTACTGCTCCCATCGCACCTACTGCTAAATCATCAGAGCAACAAAAAACTGCTGTCGGCCTGCTTTTTAACTTTAACAACTTTTGCATCGCTCGATATCCTTCTTCAAATGTATTCTTCACTTGAGATACAATTTTCTTATCAACAGTGATGCCATACTCATGCAACGCATTCTGATATCCTTCAAACATTCGTGTTCTTTCAATATCATCCGATAATTTCATCTGAATCAACCCAATGTTAGTATGCCCATGTTGTAAAAAATATTTTGTAATATCGTAAGAAGCTTTTCTATCATCCACTCCTGCCGATATTACATCATAATCCATAGCATTTTTACTGATAAATACCATTGGAATTTTTAGCTCTGTTGCCAAATCAACTACTTTTTTGCTCAGACGGGGAGATATAACAATAATTCCTGCGACCTGTTTCATATACAACAAGTGCATAAATTTGATCTCTCTATCTATTTCGCCATAGGAATTACACAAAAATAAATCATAATCATACATTCGTGCAATTTCCTCAATGCCATTCAAATATCCACCTACACGAGGTTTCGATACATCTGAAACAATGACACCGATACATTGACTTTTCTTCATCACCAAACTTCTTGCAACAGGATTTGGAACATATCCTGTCTCCTCTACCACTTTTTCGACTCGTTTACGAATCTCATCAGAAACAGGTTTGGAGTGATTTAGTACCCTGGATACAGTCGAAATAGAAACTCCTGCCATTCTTGCGACATCTTTTATCGTTATGACCATACTATAACCTCCCCACATAAGATAAAAACAATACTTTTATTTACACTTTCCTCTAAAAATCATAATTGTTATGTTTGATACTTATTATACTACAAATTAAATGTTTTATTCAAAATACATTTTACTTTACAAATCTTTTTCCCCGAATTCACAAAATTTCTCTCATACTCTGTCATGATATTGTCCTCACAACCTTCTTCGTGATGTAAGTTGTGAGTTAAAAATAGTATTTCATATTGAGATTCTTTTAAACAATCCACACTAAAGTCAAATAGGTCCTCATTGTCTGTCTTAAACTCCAAAATAGCTCCATTTCGACAAACTTTTTCATACTTTTCCAACATAAGTCCATGTGTCAATCTTCTTTTAGCTTGTTTACTCTTTTTCCAAGGATCAGAAAAATTTAAATAGATTCCATCCAACTCATTCTCTTCAAAATATTCTTCCAAACAAGTTGCATTTTTACCTATAAAACAAATATTTTTAAGTTCTTCCTCTTCTGCTCTTTGACAAGACTGAATTAAAAGAGCATCTAATTTTTCCATTCCAATATAGTAGTTTTTTGGATTTCTTTTAGAAAGTTCATATAAAAATTGCCCCTTTCCAATACCTATTTCCAAAAAAATCTCATTACAACCTTCCACTCTGTTTCTCCAGTCTCCTTTATACTGTTCCGGTTGTTTTACAAAATAAGTACCTTCAAACGACTCCAATTTTTCTTTAAAATATTTTGGTCTTCTATATCTCATACTTTTCCCTCATCTATAAATTTATCTCTTCTCATTCATGATAACTTGAATTCAAATACTGTTCCTTCCAAATTTTTTTTATTTTTACTTGAAAAAACAGACATATTGTATTAAACTAAGTTCGAAATAGATTGATTACTACTGAACAGGAGGTTACTACATGATTTTTAATGTAATTCAAGATATTATTGCTGAACAATTGCATATTGATAAAAAAGACATCACTATGGACTCTCATTTACGAAATGACTTGAATGCGGACTCAATCGACGCAGTCGATATCATTATGGCTTTGGAAGATCGATTTGAAATTGAATTTGATGATAGCGATTTAGAGAACCTGGAAACCATCCGTGATGTTGTGGAATATATTGAAGAACATACATCAGAAGAATAATTACTATAATTGATTTATCAACTCCTGCATATCTTGCGGGAGTTCTGCTTTTAAATGAATCTTTTCTTCTTTTCTTGGTGAAAAAAACTCTAATGTGACAGAATGTAATGCCTGTCGATTCATATATTCCATATTTCCACCATACAAACTATCTCCAATCAGAGGGTATCCGATATATGCCATGTGACATCTAAGCTGATGTGTTCTACCTGTAACCGGAGTCAATTCTACCAATGAAAATTTTTCTCCTTCTTTCAATACCTTATATTTTGTAATCGCCATCTGACCATCTTCCATCACTTCTCGTTTAATTCCTTCGTCTTCCGGTCTACCAATCGGTGCGCTAATTTCTCCTTCTGTTATTTCCATTTTTCCTTCAATCAATGCAATATATGTTTTTTGCATCATCATATCTTGATGTGCTTGAGACATTCTATGATGTGCATATCGATTTTTAGCAATCAACAAAATTCCTGATGTATCTCTATCCAAGCGACTGATAAATCTTACTTTCTCAAATATTCCATTTTGACGAAACCACGATTCCATATAATTAAGGAGTGTTCCGGTCAGATGAGTTCCTGTCGGATGAACCACCATAAAAGGAGACTTGTTGACAGCAACAATATCTTCATCCTCATAGATTACATCAACACTTCCCTCTTCTAAACCATACACACTTCTATCTTCTCCCAAATCAACTGTAATAATTTCTCCAACAGATACTATTTCATGGTTGAACCTAAGTTCTCCATTTACATTTACAGCACGTCTACTCTTCAATTCAGATATCATTCTAAGTGAAATTCCCATTTCTTCAATTAGAACTTTTTTCAAAACTTGTTCTTTTTCTACACTCCAAACCAAATAATTATATTTCTGTTTTTCCGATACCCACATATTGGTTTATTCCTCTCTTCTCTATTCCCAACAAAAAAACACCCTTCCTTTTGATGAATTGTCCGATTTCTGCCACAGTTTGCGTTTTACTAACACAGTCTGTGGTATAATATGAAATGGTTTATTTAAGATTAAAAATTCAAAATTCAAGGAGTGAGTCTTGTTGAAAAAATCAGTAGTGATTACTTATAATGATTATGCAATTTCTGCTGTCATTGCCGAACAATTAAAAGAAAAACTAATCCAATCTAATTTCGCTGTTCATCATAATTTCATTGGTGATGAAGACCTCATTTTTACCATCGGAGGAGATGGATTATTTATCAAAACGATTCATGATTTTAATTTTCCATCTATCCCAATTGTCGGAATCAATACAGGACACTTAGGTTTCTTTCAGGAAATTCTTCCTGAACAACTTGATTTATTCATCGAAAATTATCAAAAACAAAACTACACTCTACAAGAAATTCTTCCTCTAAAAGCTACAGCATATATTGCAGATAAAAGGTTTCTCATAAAATCTATAAACGAAATTGTACTTCGTTCTTACTTAGGAAAAGCCGTACATTTGAATCTATCTATCAATGGAAATTTTATCCAATGTTTCGGAGGAGATGGATTGATTATATCATCCTCTGCCGGTTCTACAGCATACAATTACTCTGCGGGTGGTGCCATTGTGGATCCGTCCATTAACACATTACAAATCACACCACTTGCTCCACTCAATACCAACGCTTATCGTTCTTTTACTTCGAGTATTATTTCTTCCTCTACATCAGATATTATCGTATCTCCTGAGGCGCAATACCGAAACTATATCTCTATTATCGTAGACGGAGTACAAAAACACTATAATAATTTTAAAGAAATTGTTGTAACAACTCATACCGAGCCGATCCGTGTCATTCGAATGGAAAACTATGAATTTTGGAATAAAGTTACAAATAAATTTTTATAACATCACATCTTCATATTTTATCTACATCAAAACTGTAGAGAATGTCAAAAATTCACATTCTCTACAGTGTCTTTTTTAAATGGCACCAAGACACTCTCAATAATCTATTTCTATTCCTTATCTACTCGATATCCTTATAATCTAAATCAAACAACTCATCCTGTTTCAATTGTTGCAATCTATCTTGAAACATCGCCATTCGTTGTTGAAAATCTTGTTCTTCCTCTTCCAAATCTTCTTCTATCATCTCAACTTCTTCCTGTTTTGAAACTTCAACATCATCTAATGCTTCAAACAAAACAACTCCAATTCCATTTGCCTCTTCTAAAATCTCATCTGAAATATCTTCATCCTTTAAATCAAAGATATCTGAAATTTGCATTTCTTTATTCTCTTGAAGTGTCTGCTTCCACTTATTGAAAGTTTCGCTCATAACAACTTCCTCCTTACTCTAACAGTTTTACCTTCTTTTGATAAGAAAGTAACCTCCACCATATATCATAACAAGACTCCTCAAACTACGAAACCGAAATGGATACCAAGTTGAGGAGCTCTTGTTTGTATTCTAAAGATTATTTTTGAATTTTAGCAATACTGTCCAAAACATTTGCAAGCATTTCTTCGAATTTTACCTTTTTATCACGCTCAGCTTGTACTAATGAGTCAGGCGCTTTATCTGTAAATCCTTTATTGTTTAATTTGCCTTCCGCTCGCTTAATTTCATTTTGTAATTTTTCTTTTTCTTTGTTCAATCGTTCCAATTCTTTTTCAAAATCAACCAATTCTTCCAAAGGTAAATATAGTTTTGCCTTATCAATGACAATAGAAACAGCATCTGACGGAACATCAGATTCCTGAACAAACTCTAATCCTGAAACTGAACTCAATGTCTTGAAATATTCTTCCGATTTCACAAAAATTATTTCTGTAGCTCCTTCTGTTACTACCAATAGTCTCGCTTTTTTAGAAGGAGGTACATTCATTTCACTTCTTGTATTTCGAATTGCCCTAATCGCAGACATTACAATTTCTATTTCATTCTCTTCTACTTCATAACTGTCCTTATCTTCAAATACAGGCCATTCTGCCACAATCAATTTATGTTCCGTTTCCACATAAGAATAGATTTCTTCTGTAATAAACGGCATAAACGGATGCAATAATTTCAATATCTTCTTCAATACATATTGTAATGTATAAAGTGCCGTATCTTTTTCAGCTCCCACTTCTCCATATAGACGAGGTTTTACCATTTCAATGTACCAGTCGCAGAAATTTGACCAAGTGAAATCATAAATCTTATCAGCTGCCAAAGACAACTCATACTTATCTAAGTTATCAGATACCTCTTTTGACACCTTATTTGACAAGGAAATTATCCATTTATCACTCAATTCCAAATAAGGTTCCACTTCTTCACGAGTTGTTAAAACAGGTTGATATTCCTCTAAGTTCATCAGAATAAATCTTGACGCATTCCATAGCTTATTTGCAAAATTTCTTGCGGCCTCTACTCGTTCCATATAGAAACGCATATCATTTCCCGGTGTATTGGAGCTTGCCAACATAAATCTTAGAGCATCTGCTCCATATTGGTCAATGATTTCTAGAGGATCAATTCCATTTCCTAACGATTTACTCATTTTACGCCCTTGGTCATCACGAACAAGACCATGAATAAACACATCTTTGAAAGGTACTTCTTTCTTCAAATAAAGAGACGAAAATACCATTCTAATTACCCAAAAGAAAATAATATCATATCCCGTTACAAGCGTACTTGTCGGGAAGAAACGGAACATCTCGGATGTTTCTTCCGGCCATCCCAATGTGCTCATTGGCCAAAGTGCAGAAGAAAACCATGTATCCAACACATCTTCATCTTGTTTCAAATTAGTTGAATGACATTTATAACAATGCTCCGGTTTTTGTTTTGCAACAATCATTTCTCCACAATCTTCACAGTAATATGCAGGAATTCTATGTCCCCACCACAATTGTCTGGAAATACACCAATCCCGAATATTTTCTAACCACATATTATAAATTTTGTCAAATCTGTCCGGTACAAGATTCAATTCCTTTGTTACCAATGCCTCTAAAGCTGGTTGCGCCAAATCTTTCATCTTCACAAACCATTGTTTTGATACCATAGGTTCTACTACATTATGACAACGATAACAATGTCCTACTGCATGTGCATGGTCTTTGACAGAAACCAACAGACCTGCTTCTTCCAAATCCTTTACAATCTCTTTTCGACATTCATAACGACTCATTCCATCATATTTTCCAGATTTTTCATTCATCGTTCCGTCTTCATTCATCACAATAATTTGCTCTAAATTATGACGTAGACCTACTTCAAAATCGTTAGGATCATGTGCCGGAGTAATTTTTACCACTCCGGTTCCAAATTCAGGATCTACATATTCATCTGCAATCAACGGAATTTCTCTTCCAATAAACGGTACTACCAACATTTTACCTATCAAATGACGGTATCTCTCATCTTCCGGATGAACTGCTACAGCCGTATCTCCAACAATTGTTTCAGGTCTTGTTGTCGCAACTTCCAAGAATTCATCCGAATCCTTAAACATATATTTGAAATGCCAAAAATGTCCGTTGTTGTCTTCGTGATCTACCTCTGCATCAGAAAGAGAAGTCTTGCAATCCACACACCAGTTAATGATACGATTTCCACGATAAATATACCCTTCTTCATATAACTTCACAAAAAACTCTAATACAGCCTCATTACATCCTTCATCCATTGTGAAACGCTCTCTGCTCCAGTCACAAGAATCACCGAGCTTTTTCATTTGTTCTACGATACGATTACCGAACTCTTCCTTCCATGCCCAAGCATGCTTCAAAAATTCCTCTCTGCCAATTTCTTCCTTCGATTTTCCCAATGTTTGGCGAATTCTTTCAACCACCTTCACTTCCGTTGCGATGGAAGCATGGTCCGTTCCGGGTTGCCACAATGTATCATATCCTTGCATTCTCTTGTATCGGATTAGAATATCCTGTAGCGTGTGATCGAGCGCATGACCCATGTGCAACTGCCCTGTAATATTAGGTGGAGGAAGAACGATGCTGAAAGCTTCTCCTTTTTTTCCTCTCTGTGGTTTGAAGTATTCTCCTTCTTCCCACATTTCATAAATCTTTTTTTCAAACTCTTTCGGTTGATATGTTTTTGATAAATTTGCCATAAAATCCCCCTTGTTTTCCTTATAATAAATACACCGCTTTTATTTCATAATAAAAAACAACTGCTTTTTCAACAATAATATTATTTCCTATATATAATAACCCTCACTTTCATGTTAACCATATATTTTTTTAACTGAAAAACAGCGCCATCAATTTTTCATCTATACAAGCTCCATTCTTCAAGCGAAAAGCATGTGGTATTCTTCCACATTCTACAAAACCCATAGATTTATAGAGAGCTATTGCATGAGTATTATCTGAAAGTACTCCCAATTCAATTTGTTCATATCCCTTTTCTTTTGCCAAAACTAATGCAATATTCATCAGTATTCGTCCAAGACCAAGCGAGCAATACTCTTTTCGAATTGCAATACTAAGGTTACCTCTATGTCTTACCTTATCAAATTTTCCGATTGCGAAAATGCTGATACTCCCTACTATTCTTCTACCATCACAGGCTACTATCATAACTGAGTTTTTATCTTGCACCACATTTTTGATAAAATTCTTTTCTTCTTCCACATCACATGAAATTTCTTCCACATATCGAATCAGAAAATGAGTCTCCTCCGATACATCACATAAATACTCAAGCATACTCTCTGCATCATCTTCAATAGGAGTACGAATCAATAATTCTTTCCCATTTTTTAAGGATAGGTATTCTTTTTTCATTTCCACTATTTATTTCCTCCCTAAATAAATACTGTTATTATCCTCATCTTTCATAATCAAAATAAGATATCTTAGGAGTAAATCATTCTTCCTATCATTCCTGTCTGAGCATGTCATTCTACCTCATTTATTACAATCTTATTCAACTGCTAATTGTGATAAAAAGAATCCACTATCATTCGATTTGATACTCTTGCATCTTTCAAAATAAAAAACCTTCGTTCTCTTAAAAAAGGACGAAGGTCAAATCGCGGTACCACCTTAATTCATCATAATACTATGATGCACTCAATTTCTTTAACGCAGAACTACGACTATCTTACTAAACTCGGATAGTTTGCTCCAAAGCTACACATTTTGCACTTTCATCACAGTATCTTCCAGTCTATGAATACTGCTCCCTATCACTTCCCTGCAAAAGCCTCTTCTTCTATGCAATAAATGATAAATTTTCCCTTATAATCTCCTATTATATTCAATATACTTACTAAAGTCAAAGATTTTTTGAAAATACTTTATGTGATATCTATTTTCTGTATACCATTTCATTTTCAAACCTTACCAACTTAGTACAACTTCTCTTTACAACTTCTTACTCTGTTTTTATCCTAAACTCATAATATTGTTGTATCAATCAATTTCGCAACTTAATATTCATTTGACCTCTTATCAAATTGTATGAAAATCGCTATTTCAAACATTTTTCTTTCATTTTGAAAAAACAGACTGTGACAAGCTTTTGTTCCTATGTTATGATTATCATATAGAGAGTACAAAATCATAAAAAGGAAATGATGTTAGAATATCAAAATCCAGTACATAGAACCATGCAGAAACTTAACATTTCGTACTGCCACTATTTATAATATTCGAAAGCTGTGATTTCATTATGAAAAAAATCAATACAATTTTTATAACTTTGGTTCTTTTATTCAGCATGATTTTTACTGTTCCCACCTATGCACAAAATCCTATTCGCTTAAATGTAAACGGAGTGTTTTATGACGAATATCGACCTGTCATCAAAAATGGAAGTACATTGGTTCCTTTGGCATTTATTGCCCAAAAACTTAATCTACAAGTCAACTGGAATCAAAAAGAGAAAAAAATAACCATTCAAGGTGATAAACCAATCTCACTGTTCATTGGTAAAAATATAGCTTATATTGGAACAAAAACAAAAATCTTATCGGTTCCTACTCAAATCATTCAAGGAAAAACTTATGTTCCGGTTGCATTTATTGCTGACTTGTTTCATATTCCGGTAAATTGGGATGGCAAAAATCAAATTGTAACAATAGGACAAAAAAATACTTCTTCCAATGACACAACAGAAATTTCTGAAGAACGAATTAAAGGAATTCTTAGCAGTAAAGTAATCATGTATCCACAACAAAATACTCAATCCAGTGATGTTGAAGTAGATTTGTTCCATAAACACGGAAAAGCCACCTTGGAAGTTGCCAAAGTAATGGATTCTGTTGATATAGCTCTTTATTGGTACTCCATAAATACAAACTTAGAGTTAGGCTTTGATTATGTTGATTTCTATCAAAATGGAGTTCTATCACCAAATGCCAACCTTACAGGCTGCAACGGTTGATTTGGATAAAGACGGAAAAGATGAAATTATTGTCGCTATACACGACGGAGTTATTGATGGTGTTTTTTCAGTATTACAACCGTTTAATTCTCTTAATGTAGGTGACGGAGTCGTTGTCGATGCTCTATATAACAAAGTTTTGGGTACAGAATATTTCCAAAGAGATATCATCGTGAAGAAAAACGGTCATATTATCACTCCAATCGGTTCTCAAGGATTATTTTCAGAATATGTCCTACAAAACGGAAAATTGGTAGAAGTTCCTACCTATATAACAAAATAATTGTTCCAACATCAAGTCTAATCTTAGTATGAAGTATGGCTTTCAATAAATCTTATGAACTCTATATAGAAAAAAAGACATAGTCCATTATTTGAACTATGTCTTTTTTCTGTATTTTTATGAAGAGATGAAGCATATCTATATTCAGTGTCATTCTTAACCCCTAATCATCCAGTTTCAACACTGCCATAAATGCTTTTTGTGGAACTTCTACACTTCCGATTTGTCGCATTCTCTTCTTTCCTTCTTTTTGCTTTTCAAGCAATTTTTTCTTACGAGAAATATCTCCTCCGTAACATTTTGCTAGAACATCTTTTCGGTATGCGCTTACTGTTTCTCTTGCAATGACTTTTTGACCTACTGCGGCTTGAATCGGTACGGGGAATTGATGTCTCGGAATTTCTTCTTTCAATTTTTCACACATTCCTCTACCGCGATTGTAAGCTGTTGTCTCGTGAACAATGAACGACAAAGCATCTACTTGTTCTTTGTTAATCAAAATATCTAATTTTACCAAGTTGGATTCTCTGTATTCTTTGAATTCATAATCCAGACTTCCATATCCTTTTGTTCTGGATTTCAAGGAGTCGAAGAAGTCATAAATTACTTCGTTCAAAGGTAGTTCATAGTGAATCATGACTCTTTTTTCATCCAGATATTCCATATGAATCATAATCCCTCTTCTTTCCTGTGCAAGTTCCATCACAGAACCGACAAATTCTTTAGGAACGATGATATCTGCTTTTACAATCGGCTCTTCAATCATTTTTATCTCTGTTACCGGTGGAAGGTTGGTAGGATTTTGAATCATCTCAACTTCCCCTGTCACCTTTGTCACACGATATACAACAGACGGCGCCGTTGTAACAATATCCAGATTAAACTCTCTTTCCAAACGCTCTTGCATAATTTCCATATGCAACAATCCAAGAAATCCGCAACGGAATCCAAATCCCAATGCAACGGAGGTTTCTGCCTCAAATTCCAAGGCAGCATCATTCACTTGGAGTTTTTCCAAAGCATCTCTTACATTCTCATATTTTTCCCCTTCAGCAGGATAAATTCCACAATACACCATCGGTGTTGCTTTTTTGTATCCCGGCAAATGTTCTGCTGTCGGACGATCTGCTGATGTAATGGTATCTCCCACGCGACAGCTTCTGATATCTTTGATGGATGCTGCAATATAGCCTACATCTCCTGCGGAAAGTTGATCTACAGGCATATGATTTGGAGAAATAATTCCTGTTTCCACAACCTCAAACTTCTTGTTCGTATTCATCATTAGGATTTCATCGCCTTTTTTCACAGTTCCGTCAAACACTCTGATATATGCAATTACTCCCTTGTAACTGTCGTAGTATGAATCAAAAATCAATGCTTTCAAAGGCTCATTCTCATCACCTTGCGGTGCCGGAATATGTTTTACAACCGCTTCCAATACATCTTCGATATTCAAACCATCTTTTGCTGAAATCATCGGAGCATCTGACGCATCTAAACCGATAATATCTTCAATCTCGGTTTTTATTTCATCAGGTCTCGCACTAGGAAGATCGATCTTGTTAATCACAGGTAGAATTTCTAAATTCTGATCCAATGCAAGATACACATTTGCCAATGTTTGTGCCTCTACTCCCTGTGCTGCATCTACAACCAAAATAGCACCCTCACAAGCAGCTAAACTTCTTGATACTTCATAGTTAAAATCGACATGGCCCGGCGTATCAATTAAATTCAGGTAATATTCTTCTCCGTCATTTGCACGATATACCAGCTTAATGGTCTGTAACTTGATTGTGATTCCTCTTTCTCTTTCCAAATCCATATTGTCAAGAAGTTGATTTTTCATATCTCTATGTTCTACTAACCCTGTTTTTTCGATCAAGCGATCTGCCAGTGTTGACTTTCCATGGTCAATATGTGCAATAATACTAAAATTTCTTGTTCTTTCCTTTCTATTCAAACATTCTCCTCCTTAAAAAAGAATTTCATCGTATAATGTCCTATTATAATATAATGTCGGTATAAATAACAATATATTTGTCATTTTACTAATCTCTAATAAACTTATAAGAAACATCTTCTCTTTTATGCTACTATCGTTTATTTCCTTTTTCATGGCTACACTGTGTCCATACTTTTCAGATAATGTGCTTTTCATTAGATATTTTATAGCATAATACTTTCGCATAATAGTGATTTCATCCTATTTCATGACTTTCTTATTGTATCATCTTTTCATCTTTTTGAAAACAAACTGGATTTCTTTCTCTTTAAAGATTGTAAAACTGCAAATATTTGATAAATATTTGTTTTTACAATTGCATTATAGGAAATCCTATTATATAATAAAAAATAATGTAAATACAATCTTTTGAGTTCAGTTAGATAGTAGATAAGAGAAAAAATATTTTTTACTTTTTCTTTCTCTTTTCATTTACAAGTTTTCATATTTTTGATACAATACTATCTGTTGACATTTGAAGAGAATATCAGAATACTAGGAGGTGAAATCGTTGGCTAATATAAAATCCGCTCAAAAAAGAATTTCTGTAACTGCAAAAAAAACTGCTGTTAATAAAATGAGAAAATCTCAAGTAAAGACTGCAATTCGTAGATTTGATGAAGCAATTCTTGCTGGAGATTTAGAAAAAGCAAATGAAACTTTTCGTTATGCTCAAAAGAAAATCTATCAAATTGCTGCCAAAGGAACAATCCATAAGAAAGCCGCAGATAGAAAGGTTTCTAAACTTGCAAAAAGACTGAATGCTGCAAAATAACCTATTTTTACAGTAACAAGTTTGTACAAGTATACTTATTTTTATATAGACTTGATATGATATTAGGACCATAGGATTCCCTATGGTTTTTTGCTTTTAAACGTAATAAATAGAACATCACTGCACTAATTGATTGCAATGATGTTCTATTTTAATTTAATGCTTCTGATTTGCTTTTGATACGGTCAAAATTGTCAGTTCCACAAGTCTGTAAATTGATATTTTTCCAATTTTGTATCGGTAATCAATGTCATTGAGTTCATTTAATATAACAAGGCATTCTTGATAAGAATATCGTTGTTTTAAAGATAATGCTTTTGTGAGATAAAAAGTATTTACATTTAACTCTTTCGCAATTTTACCCTGTGAGTATCCTTGATTCAATAAATAATCGGCTTTCATATAAATAGCCAATTTTTTAAACAAAATACTCAATAAAGAAAGTTGAAACTCAGGACTCTTGTTATGCAATTCCAAAATATCATAAAGCTTAAATGACTCTTTTACGTTTCCTGTAAAAATATAATTTTCCAAGTCAAAAATAGTTTTGCTATTTTTGGGTGACATTAGCTGATCTAACATATTTTCATCTACTACTTTTTCTTGCAACAATAATGAAATTATTTTATTTAAATCCGAGTTAATATCATACAAGGTCTTGTTTGATAACTTATCCAAATATCCGCTTCGATCAATAAATTGTTTTATCACTTGATCCGATAATGTTACTTTTTTTTGATTCAACTGATATTGAATATAAGAATATAGCTCTCGATCAGTTAATTTTTTCAAATTAAGGCATTTACAATGTGTTTCTAAAGATTTGTAAATTGTATTTTTTCTATCTTCCGTTGCAACCTTCATAATAAGCCAAGTATCTTTTGACAAGTTTTCAACTCGTTGCACAAATTGTTCCATCTCTTTTTTGGACCACTGATTCTTAGCAGTATTTCTTGTCATAAATTCCGGAAAATAGATGACTTTTTGAACATCCATCATTGGAACTGATTCCATTTTTGAGATTGCATCCAAATAATCTGTTGTTTGCTGTGATATTGTAATAAAATTAAATTCTGAAAAATTAGGATTTAATTTCTTACGTATAAAATCAACAAAATCCTCTATCAAAAACTCTTCCTCTCCATATAGAATGTATTTATCCGGAGTAGTTACCTTCTTTCTTTGTTCTTTGTATGTCATAGAAATTCTTCCTTACTGTGTTTTCTTCTTCATATAAATACCAAATAACAAAAGGAATATAGATTACCATTAACCAATATGGTGAAAATTCAGATGGTTTTAAATCTGAAAACGGCAATGCATTCAATAAATCAGTCCAATGTAACAAACTATCCATTCCTTTGTTACATAATTCTATCACATAATGCTCTATAAAAAATCCATTCGGAAGAAAAAAAGAAATCAGAAATAGTATCATACCAATTGTAATCATTGGAATTGAAATTAAATTAGCAACAATACTATAGATTGGAATTTGATGAAAATAGTAGATGCACAATGGTAATGTCAGTACTTGTGCAGAGATTGTCACTTCTATCAAGGAAATCACATAATCTATGACAACCTTTACATTATCCAATACCATATTCATTGGATTCCAACTAAGAAATCCTCCTACTGTACGATGGAGTCTTGGATAAAAAATACCAATCGATATCACACTTGCAAAGGAAAGTTGAAATCCGATATCCCAAATTTTCCATGGATTGTGAATCAATAATATCGTAATCAAAAAAGAAACCGTACTGAACAAATCATATTTTCGTTTGATATGAAACGATAGATAATACAGTAAATAGAAACCTACTGCACGAATGATAGATGCTCTTGCTCCTGTCATATAGGCATATGTGATTAAAAATATACAAACCAGCAGATTTCTCTTCTTCATTGACATTTTATATAATATGAGATGAAAAAATAATGCTATAATTCCAACATGAAATCCGGAGATTGCTAACAGATGTGAAATTCCAAGTTTTGAAAAATGATCTGTCACTTCATCAGGAAGTTCAGATTTATCTCCATACAGCAGTGCCTTCCACAAAAAACCTCTATTCCTGAATTTTATATCAATTCTGCTATTTAGATGTTCTAAACTTTTTCCACGTAAATAGCACCATAAATTTCTTTTTCCAGTAGTATTAACTGTCGGCTTATCAATAATATATGTAATATGTTGTGATTTAAGATATTTTCCGTAAGAAGGATTTTTGAGACATAGAACATCTTCAAAATTTCCTTCTAACAAAATAATATCTCCTACTCCTATACTTTTTAGATTGGATACATTGGTTGCACAAACATTTCTTGTCCATACACGTAATTTACCATGGTTTCTATCCACTTTTGTAACAGTATCTTCCACACGCAACTCTTGTTTGAATTCAACAGGTCGATAGAAAGATGTCATGAAAAATGAGTAGAGAATTGCTATTACTGCAATCAAAACTAATGGTCTCCTGTATAGAATAAATTTATACATAGTCATTGCTATATGATTCTCCTAATCGAATATTTTGAGCATATTTTTTCAAAGATATTCTTATATCTTCCGTTACTTCAATCATATCTGTCTGCAACAATGTTTCCATATCTATCTGTCTCATCGTTAAGAGTGTCAGTGCATCTATACTCAGTTTCATATCCCACTCTGACGATTCTACTTTAACAACATCTCCATTCAAAAACTGAAAAACTCCATGATTTTCACTCAAAACAAAATCCTCTATGAATACTTTTTTCCCTTCTAATTCCAAAAAAAATTCTGTATATTTTCCCTGTAAAACTTCTTTTGCATTCAGTACCCTGCTCATCATAAAAGGATGTGATTTTCGCAAAATTTGGTTATTATAGCCTATAGATAAATCAAACAAATTTTTATTTACCGGATGAACGATAGCACTTTTACATTGTGTTTGATGGTGATTTAAAAAATTTATCACAGAAGATATTGCGTTATGATTTGTAACAATCAGTTCTTGTACCATGGCAGTATCCTTTTCATAACGAGGATGCATCATAAAATACCCTATGGAATTGTTCTCCTGATACATCAGATACATATCTCCACCCTCTAATTCCCATTCTGAAATTCTAATGATGAAATCTTCTTTTGTTCTCTTGATATAAGCAATTTTTTTCTCCATTTCTTGCTGATATAATTTCAACAAAAGGTCGATATGCTTTGTGTTGTTTTTCTCTACTTTTTCAAAACAAATATTTGTTTTGTTTGGAAATACTTTTCCGACTTCTATTTTGAAGGAATGATCAAAAAAAGTGTTGATAAAACCATACCGTCTGTAAATGGATGTATCAATCGGCATAAGAAGTACCATTTCATCTTTTCTTTCTTGTAATAAAGAGAGTGTTTGTTTCATCAAAAAAGAAGAATAACCTTTTCCACGATGCTCAGGAAAAACACTTACTCCTACAATATAACTCAACTTCTTTTCTTCACCATCTAAGACCAATGTATACGGATTAATCAATAACGATGCTACAATGGTTTGATTATCTTCCAAAACAATATTGTTTGATGCTTTATATCGGTCTGAGAAATAATAATCTACATAAGACTGTGAATCTTGAAAAGAATAACTCCACAACTGTTTCACTATTTTTTTATCTTCTTCTCTTGCAAATCGAATCTTCATATACTTTCTCCCAAATTGTATGATTTCTAATATGTTTCATAATTTAGATGTTTCAAATAAGATTGATAGATTCTAAACAAATATAATCCACTACTTACACAACCTTAGAGATAACAATATTATTTTATTCCTTTCAAAACCTACGTAAGATCTTTCTGTTCTACTGTTGTTATCCAGTATTTTTCAACCATCTTATATGGTTTATAAGACAATTTTGCCTGTCTTAGTCCTTCCATTCCCAAATCATCTTCACGATTGATTAACTCAGCGTTCTCAAATTCATTTCGCAAAAAGAACACACTCATTGCAACATACAATCCACGAATATCAGGATTCGCTTTTTCTACATGAATTAACGCCATATTTGGTAGAATCAAATCTCCAATTGAAAATGCTTCTAACTTCCCATCAACGTATATTCCCCCAACTCTTATATCAGAAAGAAATCTGATATTTGAAAATATTTTAGAAATCGCCAATCTTTCACTAATCAAATTTTGATCATTTTCTTTTGTTCTTGCCCATTTTTCTTCCAATTCAATACATTTTTCAAATTCATCCTTTGTCAGCAAACGGTATTCATATCTTCCGTCATATTCTTTCAAAAAGGAATTAAAATGATTCTTTTTTGAGTGAAGCTTTCGTCCCGAAAGATCTCTCATTTTATCTCCTTCATAGACATAATCCCAATTATCACGAATATTATAATAATAAAAGCGATTACCATATCGTTTCTCAATATATGTTTTTATTTCCTCTGTAATTGCACGAAATTCCAAAGGTTTTTGTAACTCCCGGAAGATATGCTCTATTTCATCAAATGCTTCATCTAAATACTGATTTTCACATAAAGGATTGATTACAAAAACTTCACCCTCATACTCCCCAAAAATAAGTAAGAATTTGTCGGTCTTATAATACCG
>NZ_DBHIIC010000002.1:0-1728 GCF_057248345.1 Filifactor sp.
TCTGATAATTTCAACATATCAAAGCTAATTTCAAATGCACCAAGTTTTTCTAATTTTCTTTCGAAGCTCTTTGTAATCATCTCTAATTCTCCTTTCCTTCTAACTACATAAGTTTTTCCAACCACAATACAAAAAAACCATCAATATCTTTTATATTTTAATTATATCATTCGCAAGCTATTTTTTGTACATTATTTTTAGTTTAATACTGAACTATCGACCTCTAAAATTATTCTATATCTTTACTATATTTTCTATCTTCTTCTCTATCTCTTGCCTGCCATAAAGTTGTTTCAAGCAACGAACGATTGAATAATGTGTTTTATTAATCAAAATGATTATGGATTCAAACAGTCATATCCAATCTTATAGAACTTTCTTACATTTCATCACTAAAAATCTGATAATTTCCTACAAAATGGTTCTTCCACTACACATGGCCTATTCCATACAAAATATCTTCCTCACTGCCTCTTCTGTAGAGAGATAATCTCCGACATTTACCGGTTTTTTGTTGTTTGTTCCATGATAGTCGCTTCCTCCCGTCAAAAACAGATTGTATTGTTTTGAGAGTTCCAAAATTTTTTGTTTCGCATTTTCATCATTGGAAGGATGTCGATACTCTATCCCATCCAATCCCAATTCACATAGCATTGGAAGTAAGTGGTAGTTGTTTTGTTGCGCAGGATGAGCCAATACCGCAAACCCTCCTGCTTGTTTGATGGCAACAATTGCATCTCTCAACTCTATGTCAGTTGGTCTGATATCACATAGTTTTCCTTTTGAAAAATAGTTCTGATAAAAAGTTCCGTATATTCCATCTGCAATTCCTTTCTCCACAAGATACTGAATCAAGTTCTGTTTGTAAATGATTTTATACACATGTTGTTTTAATTCTTCCACATCAATCTCATAACCTTCGTTCTGTAATCGTTTAATCTGCTCCAAAGCGTTGTTGTGCCTACGTTGCAACATAGCATCTGTCAAACGACGAATAGGCATTTCATCCTGTATCCGATATCCGAGAAGGTGCGCTTTTGTTCCTGTTTCACTGTCAACGGTAGTTATCTCAAGACTTTTCACCGTCTGAATTCCTAAGTTTTTCGTATAATATTGTATTTCTTCATATCCGTCCAAATCATCGTGATTAGTTATGGCAATATGTGTCAATCCGTTCTGTTTGCACTTTTGTACGAGTGTTTGGATACTATCACTTCCATCTGATATGGTAGTATGCATATGCAAATCTGCTCTTATCATCATCGTTCCTCTCTTTCTTTCACTTTTAGTACCTTTCGTTTGTTTAAGATTTCGTTTTTATAAGTTAATGAGTTCTATTTAGTAGTTGATTGTTGGATATGTGACTGTAATGACATCAAGATTTCACCTTTTTTTCCCAAATTACTGATTACTGTCAATATCTTTTGCTCTTTTTAGAACAACTATCCTTTATTTCAAGGCAACATTAATTTCTTTACAGTAACTGAATGATAACTGAAATCTCTGTTACCTATTCTATTTCACATATTTACTCTTTCAAAACTTAATAGGTTCCTTCTTATTTTTGATTTATTGTCTTTTACTTCTTATCTTTTACTTCTTATCTTTTATTTCTTATCTTTTATTTCTTATCTTTTTCTTCTTATCTTTTTCTTCTTATCTTTTTCTTCTTGTCTTTTTCTTCTTATCTTTTTCTTCTTGTCTTTTTCTTCTTATCTTTTTCTTCTT
>NZ_DBHIIC010000002.1:1828-15612 GCF_057248345.1 Filifactor sp.
TCTTTTTCTTCTTATCTTTTTCTTCTTGTCTTTTTCTTCTTATCTTTTTCTTCTTATCTTTTTCTTCTTGTCTTTTTCTTCTTATCTTTTATTTCTTATCTTTTACTTCTTATCTTTGGTTGAAACTATCTATGTGAATGATTCCAAGACAATACTGTTTCCTATTCCGGTACTACTACATTATTATATTTTATGATTTCAAGCCTTGTTCCTCACAAGTTAGTACATACTCTATCATTTCTATCCTTTCTAGAAAAAATTCAAGTGACACTCTTACGTTGAATAGATGAAAATTTGATAGACTGTTACCTGGATATTCTTTCACTGAATGATGTTTAAATTTCTATATTTCTATCTTTGTATTTCTATTTTTGTATTTCTAAAAAAGTTTCATACTATAAAACAAATCTCTCTTTTCTATTGTAATAGGATATAAAATAGAAGTCTACACAAAAAATAACCGAATTCTTTCTGTAACAAAACAGAAGGAATTCGGTTAACTAAACTATGCTTGAATTGCTTGTTTCAACTCATCTACTCTATTTGTTTGTTCCCATTGGAAACCTTGGTCTTCTCTTCCGAAATGACCATAAGCTGCAGTCTTTTTGAAAATCGGTTTTCTCAAATCAAGTTGTTCTATAATTGCTCTTGGGCGAAGATCGAACACTTTGCGTACTGCTTGCTCAATTTTTTCTACTGCAACAGTTTCTGTCCCAAATGTCTCTACTAAGATAGACACCGGTTCAGCGACCCCGATTGCATAAGCTAATTGAATCTCACATTTTTTTGCAAGTCCTGCTGCAACAATGTTTTTTGCAACCCATCTTGCTGCGTAACTCGCTGAGCGATCGACTTTGGTAGAGTCTTTTCCTGAGAACGCTCCACCACCATGGCGAGAATATCCACCATAGGTATCCACGATGATTTTACGACCTGTTAAACCGGAATCTCCATGAGGCCCTCCAATCACAAAACGACCTGTCGGATTTACAAGATATTTTGTATTTTCATCAATCCACTGTCCTTGCAACACTTCGTCAATCACATAATGTTTCAAATCTTTTTGCATTTGTTCGATGTTCACTTCTTCACTGTGTTGAGATGAAATCAAAATCGTATCAATACGAACAGGTTTGTCATCCTCATATTCTACAGTTACCTGCGTTTTTCCATCCGGTCTCAAATAAGGAAGAACTCCTTTTTTACGAACTTCTGTCAATTTCAAAGCCAATCTATGTGCCAATGAAATCGGTAGTGGCATCAATTCCGGTGTTTCATCACAAGCGAAACCGAACATCATCCCTTGATCTCCTGCTCCGATTTGAAGGTCAGCTGATGTTCCGTCTTTGCTTTCTTTTGCTTTATCTACACCCAACGCAATATCTACACTTTGCTCGTCAATGGCATTGACAACAGCGCAGGTATCACAGTCGAATCCATATTTTGCACGGTCATATCCGATTTCACGGATTGTTTCACGGACTGTTTTTTGAAAATCTACGTATGCCTCTGTAGAAATTTCTCCAATTACCATTACCAATCCTGTTGTAACTGTCGTTTCACAAGCAACACGAGAGTTTGGATCTTGTGCCAAAAGTGCATCCAAAATCGCATCTGAAATTTGGTCACAGATTTTATCAGGATGCCCCTCTGTTACTGACTCCGATGTAAATAATTTTCTCATTTTATTCCTCCTACTTAACTATCATTTTAAAAAATCTTTTCTTTACCTTATATATTTATCCCAATTTAAACAATTCCCTACAAAATAATTTTGTATGCTACGATAGCTGATTCATTTCGTCTTTCTCTGCTGTAAACCAATATCATGTATTACAAACGGATAAGCCGTTCTTATCACTGTCTGACGAATCTCTGAATCTACAGTTTGCGCAATAAAAAACCTCTCTAATATAGAGAGGTCTTAACTACAATTTTGTAACTAAAAACCTCATCTGCCAAAAATAATTTTTTTGCAGGAATTAGCACCATGCATTCTGCTGGTTGCCGGGCATCAACGGGCCAGTCCCTCCGCCACTCTTGATAAGGTTATCAAGAAATTATTTATTTTGTGTATCATATTTTACTGGAATAGATATGATTTGTCAATACAATGATTAAGAAAACTAAGTTCCTTTTATGAAACAAGTCGGTTTATAACAAGAAGTCTGCTTCAACTTTTTTGGCAATACTTTTCTTTTATACAAAGAAAACTCTTTTGATTATGTGAAAAGTTCTTGTATTTCGCTAATAGTTTTGTTCTACAGACATCATTAACATCCTACTTAGTATTTCATATATTTTCCACATTCCCCACAAAGAAAAGACCACTTTTTATACGTTGGAAGCAATCAATCAATTTATCTATATTTCTGTCTTTTTCCTCCTGTCGCCTTTTTCATAAGTCCTTACTTTATGAAGTTGTTTTGTCCACCACTATCATCACACTATTTTCAGCTGTCACATCAATTTTAGAGTCACCATTTCCAAATACCTTTGTATCTTGATATGGTCCGTCTGTGATGACACCTTCATCTTCCGGTAATGACACCATACTATATTTCAAATCTACTGAAACAGTTGCATTCACAGTCTGAAAGTCCATATTGAACACTGTGTCATTTATCTTCCCGTGGATAGGAAATGTTTCCTCGCCTTTTATAGAAATCACCGAATCTTTCGAATTCAAATTTAATTCATTCCAAGTACTGTTGACTTCAACTACACTGTTTTCGCTCTGAATATTCAACTTCATTTGTTCAGGAGAAGGGACATAAACAACTATCTTCCATCCCGGACTGCCATCATCTCTGTTTCTCGTTTTGATATGAAGTCCGTTCTCTTTCATTTCTATCGAAAAAAAGTCTTCTGTTTTCACATCTTCATGATTTGAAAAAATTTCATATTTCGGTTGATCTCCTTTCTTCAAAACAATCTCTACATCCTTAGCATCCAAATCTAAGAATGAATAGTCTTGCTCTTGTTCAACCGATGTTATCAAATATTCATTCTTCCACTTTTCTCTTCTTTCTACTTGTGTTCCCGCTCTCATTAACCGTTCTGTCTGAGTTGACATATTCACAAGTTCATTGATTTGATTTGTACCACAACCTGTCATCGTTCCCAATCCAACACAAAGCATCAAGCCTATCAAAAGATATTTAAATCGCATCCCGTCATTCCCCTTTGTCAAATAGTCAAAAACTATAAATTTATTAATTTCTTTCTCTATTATAGCAAATAATTTTGCATTTCACCTATTTTTATTTTATTTTTGTTGTATAATGTATGTATATTCTAAAAAGATATGTTCAATCAAAAACAGTTTTCTATCGATATGCCTTTCTTCGGCAGAATATCTGTTTACTTCAAAAAAGGGGAAATGATTATGATAAAAATTGTTGTAGATTCCAGTTGCGACACACAAAAATTAAACAATACAGAATCTATTTTATATGAAAGAGTTCCACTCACGATTCGAGTTGGAGAAACAGAATATGTTGATGATGATTCTATCGATGTTATCGCGATGTTGAGTGATATTTCTACAAAGACAAAACGCTCTTCCACCGCTTGTCCGTCACCTGATGCATGGCTCAAATCCTACCAAGGTGCTGACGAAATATATGTCTTCACCATTACAAGCGGTTTGTCAGGAAGTTACAGTTCTGCCGTACTTGCAAAAGATATGTTGCTTGAACAAAATCCAAATATAAAAATTCATATTTTTGATACCTTGAGTGCAGGTCCTGAAATCAGTCTACTTGTTGAAAAAACTGTTGAATTGATTTCTGCAAACAATTCATTTGAAGATATTGTATCTGCAATAAACCGTTATAAGTCCAATACCAAGCTACTGTTCATGCTATATAACTTGGATGCTTTGATTTCAAATGGTCGATTACCAAAAATTGCAGGATTTGCAACAAGTATTTTGGGAATTTCTATGCTCGGTGCTGCAAGTGAAGAAGGAACATTGAAACCTCTTCACAAGGTGAGAGGTACTGCAAAAGGTCTTCGCTTGATTTTATCCGAAATGATTTCTAACCACTTTGAGGGCGGAAAGGTCATTATCTCTCATGTTTATAATGAGTCTATTGCTCTTGCTGTCAAAGAAACCATCTTGAAACAATTTCCCGGTTGTCCAATTCAAATTATGAAAACAAGAGGATTGTGTAGCTATTATGCAAGTAGAGACGGCTTCTTGATTGGATATGAAACAAATTAAATAAACAGATAACATAGTAGGCATAAATTATACAAAAAAATGAAACCTTCTTTTTTTCAGCGAAGGTTTCATTTTTTATTTCTCTTGTTTCTTTCTGTACCATTATCATATTAAAACATCATAGAAAACATTGGAATTTTCTAATTTTTATTTCATAACCTGTGTCTGTCATTTTCAAAAACAGATATGTTCTGTTTCTATCTATTTTTTATCGAATGTTACTATAACTAATTGTAACAGCTTTTATTTGAACATCGATTTCTACATTTCTACATAATATCAAAATTGAATTGTTGCCATTTATCATTCTTCAGTTCCAATCTATTCTGTCTTTGTTATCGAATCTTTTATAGGTCATCCTCTATCACACTTGACTTTGCATACGCTGAAACTTTTCCTTCAAAGAAATCTGTTTTGATTGCATTCGGATCGGAATACTCACTTACCCAAGACATGGATTCAGGTTCTCTTTGATAGCCTTCATAAATCGGTTCAAATCCCAATCCTCTACAGCGCAAGTTCCCCAAGTATTTCAAATAATCTTCCACCATTTGCATCGTTAAGCCTTTGATATGGTCTCCAATCACATAGTTTGCCCACTTGATCTCTTCTTCAACTCCTTGTCGAATCATATTACGAAATACTTCGATATTTTCCGGTGTAAAGAGTTCCGGTTCTTCTTTTTTCAGCTCCAAGATAATGGAACGGAACAACCATAGATGGGAATTCTCATCTCGATTGATATATCGAATCTCTTGAACAGTTCCCGGCATTTTGCCATTTCTTCCAAGCGCATAGAAGAACATGAATCCGGAATAAAAATAAATTCCTTCCAAAATATAGTTCGCAACAACTGTTTTTACCAAATTATACTTTGTACGATTATAGAAGAAGTCATTGTACTGATCTCCGATAAATTTGTTTCGAGCAAGTAAAAAAGGATCGTCCTTCCATTGGTAAAGAATTTCTGTTCTCTCTTCAGGGGAACAGATACTATCTAAAATATACCCATAACTTTGGGAGTGAATTGCCTCTTGATATGCTTGTATGGTAAGACAAAGGTTCACTTCATTTGCAGTGATAAATTCTCCAACATTAGGAAGATTTGCAGTTTGTAAGGAATCTAAAAAGATTAAGAAGGACAGAATCTTATCATAAGCTTCTTTTTCCTCAATTTCTAAATTACGATAATCTTTGATGTCTTGTGTCAAATTGATTTCTTCCGGAATCCAAAAGTTATTCATAGCATGTCGATACCAATCACTTACCCATGTGTATTTCATATTGTTGAAATCATTTAAGTTTGTTGTATTTCCATTTATCATTCTACGTTTGGAAAGTTCAATATCTCCATTTTCATTGAACAACTGTTTTCGTTTAATTTCCTCCACCATTCTCCTCCTCTTTTTTTCACATTCCTTGTCCTTCTCTTGTCACAAAAGAACTTATCCTCATACTATTTTTTAAATTCATTCTTTTCTTCATTCTTACCATCTTTATATTGTTTCCCATGATTTCTTTCAATCATTTTATGCACTGCAACTGTCACAATCTTCAACTTCCAGCGACTTGCTTCTCACATAGTAGATTGTCTTTACACCATATTCGTACGCACTGATATAGAGTTTCAACATACGACTCATACTGAACTCCGTTGTAATATAAAGGTTGACCGACTGTGATTGATCGATGTGTCTTTGTCTAATTCCCGCTGATTGAATCACCCAATTTTGATCAATTTCATGGGCATTTTCATACATCCAAAATGTTTCTGCTGTCAAATCAGGAGCAACACGAGGAACAATCTGTCCTTTCTTTTCTTCCAAGAAATATCGTTTCATCACAGGATCAATTGACGCTGTCGTACCGGAAATAACAGAAGTGGAACCTGTCGGTGCAATCGCCATCAGATAGCCGTTTCTCATTCCGTATTGATTTACTTCTTTTCTCAACTCATTCCAACGAGTCGAATGATAGTTTCTCTTGTCAAAATAAGCGCCGTTATCCCAATCAGAACCTACAAAATACGGATAAGCACCTTTTTCTCTGCTGAGCTCACAACTTGCTTTGATGGCAAAGTAATTGATATCCTCGTACACTTCATCAGCAAATTGCAAATGTTCTTCGCTTTGGAACATGATTCCATTTTTAATCAAACTGTGATGATATCCGCTTGTCCCGAGTCCGATAGCACGATATTTTTGGTTGGTAATCTTCGCATAAGGAAGCGGATAGTAATTTAACTCAATAACGTTGTCCAATGCTCTTACAACAGTAGACACCACTTCTTCCAACTCTTTTTTGTTTTTGACATCAATGTTTCCAAGAACCAATGACGCCAAATTACATACTACAAAATCTCCTGCCTTGTTCTTCTCTACAACAATTTCTTCTCCGTCCACAACAACGATTTCTGTCGACATGGATTCAATTGCTTGCATATTTTGTGCAATTTCCGTACAAAGATTGGATGAATAAATCATTCCTTTATGTGAGTTCGGGTTGTATTCATTGACAATATCACGATTGAACACAAACGGCGTTCCGGTTTCGATTGCTGAACGCAGTATCAATCGAACCATATCCTTGACTGTTATGACTCTCTTGTCAATACGGGAATCTTCTATACAACTTTGATATTTTTCTTCCCATTCTTCTCCATAACAATCTTCCAAACGGAAACCTTTTACCTGTTCAATTTCATGAGGACACATCATATACCAGTTTGCATCACGATTTTCCTTCGCCAATTTCCAAAAATAATTCGGAACACAGATTGCAGGAAATACATCGTGAGCTTTCATACGGTCATCTCCATTATTGGTACGAATCTGCAAAAACTCCGGAACATCTTTATGCCAAATATCCAAATATACTGCACAGGCACCTTGACGAACTCCAAGCTGATCCACTGCAACAGCGGTATCATTCGCTAACTTAATCCAACGGATGACACCTCCTGCGACTCCCTTATGACCTCGAATATCTGACCCCATTGCACGAACTTTCCCAAAATAAAGTCCCATTCCTCCACCATGTTTTGACACCTGTGAAAAATTGGTAATGGATCGGTAGATTCCATCCAAGGTATCCGGAACCGTATCAATAAAACAAGAAGATAGTTGATGGAACGGTTTTCGTGCATTCGACATGGTCGGTGTTGCCATCGTCACCTTCAATTGACTGATGACATCATAGATTTTTTTTGCCCATTCCACCTTGTTTTCTTTTTCCGGAATTGCCAAATGCATGGCGATACCCATAAACATTTCTTGGACTTTCTCCAATACTTCGCCTTCTCTATCAGTAATTAAATATCGCTTGATTACCAAGTCCAGTCCACTATAGTTAAATAAGTAGTCTCTTTCTTGTTTCAAATAGGATTCCAACTCATCAATTTCATTCTCTTGGTATTGCTCCAAAATATAGTCTCCATACCGTTTTTCTTTCGTTAAATAATGGATTTTATCGCGAAATGAATATAGTTCTAATCGATTGGATCTCTCTTCGATTCGTTTATTTAATTGCAAAGATAAAAGTCTTGCTGCAATAAACTCCCACTTTGGTGCCTCTTTGCTTGTCAGCTCACTTGCAGCACGAACCAAAATACTCAAATATTCCTCTTCTGTCATATTTATTTTGATAAAAGATCTGAATTTTTGGTACAAGAAGGTAAGATTGTAAACATCTTCTGTAAAGATTTTTTGAATTTCTCTTAGTTCTTCCACAATAGAATTGTCTGAAAAATACTCATCAAAATCTTCTATCACCTTTCGCATTGTATGATGGCTCGCTCGATATAAAATATAAGATTTTACAACAGCATAGTAGTTGTTTTCTATCAACACAATTTCTACCAAATCCTGAATCTCTTCTACTGTAACAATATGTCCCTTTGGAAACTGTGTTCTCACTCTTTCCTCAATTGTATCAACCATGCTCCTAATCTTCTTTGAATCAACAGGAAGTCCTACGCTCAAAAACGCTTTTTGAATCGCTATTTCAATCTTTGAAGTGTCAAATTCTCGTTTTTCTCCACTTCTTTTCAAAATTTGCATCTCTTATACTCACTTTCTATATTTTGTATGTTTAAAATGGTTCTTTATAATAATACCATAGATATGGAAAACTGAAACAATATTGAAGAACAAAAAGTGTCAAATTTCGTGACATAAAAATCTATTCTTTTTCTATTAGTATGGAATAATAACTTCTTGTATTTTAGAACATATCATTATCCTCATAGATACTGTCTTTCAGTAGAAAATGATTTTTTTTGCAAACAATCAGTCCTTCCTTCTGCATTTTTCCAATCTCTTTTGACAAAGCAGTTCTGTCGACATTCAAATAATCCGCAAGCTGTTGTCTGTCAAACGGAATTGAGAAAGTATTTTTCTGTTTTTTTATTGAGATAAAACTTAAATAGGAAATCAATTTTCCACGAATCGTTTTGGCACTTGTATGAAATACTCTGTTAGAAAGTAAAAGATTCTTCCGTGTAGATATCGTTAACAAATTCGTTATCAGTTTTGTTTTCCACGATTCAAAACCGGAGTGATAAGAAGTGGTTATATTTCCTATATTCAAAAAGAATATTTTGCTATGTTCATTGGAACAAACATCCACTGCCAAAGGTTCATTTCCCAAAAAAGCATAGGTTTCTGCAAAGAAATCCCCGACACCTATATAGGAAAGTATGGTCTTATTTCCCAATAAATCGATACTTTCTACCGTGACACTTCCGGATAATACAATCCCCATTTTTTTCGTAGTAGAGCCTGCATATAAGACAGGCTCTCCTTTTTCATAACTTTTTTCTTCATAGCGCAAAACATCCAATGCAGACTGAATTTCCTCATCAGACATTCCTTTAAAAATAACAAATTCTCTCATTATTTCAATTTTCATAAAAAACTCCTAAATTTTTTAAAAATGTGGTAATTACCACTTATTAACTGTAGATACTATACTATACTCTAGTTACAAAGTCAAAGGGGAAAACACTAAAGGGGGAAACAATGATGATTAGAAAAATTATTAAAATAAATGAAGATAAATGCGATGGATGCGGAATCTGTGTAACAGCATGTCATGAAGGTGCGATAGACATCATAGACGGTAAAGCAAAATTGACAAGAGAAAGTTTTTGTGACGGACTTGGAGACTGTTTACCAAATTGTCCTCAAGAAGCTATCACATTTGAAGAAAGAGAAGCTCCGGCATACGATGAAGAAGCCGTAAAAAAAATGCAAAAGGAAAAAGCTGAAAAATTATTATCTGAAAAATTACTAACGGAGAATAATAACTTGACTGAACACGAAAAACAAATACAACTACAGATGTCAATGCATGCAGCGGGACAAGGATGTTCGGGTGCAAGATTTATGACATTTGATAAACCGAAGGAAGAGGCAGTACAAACAGATATAGGATATGCAAAGCCTGTTTCAAGACTTGGACAATGGCCATGTCAAATCAAATTGGTTCCTGTGAAAGCGCCGTTCTTTGATGGTGCGAAGCTTTTGATCGCTGCCGACTGTACTGCATTTGCTTATGCCAATTTACACGATGAATTTATGAAAGGCAAAATCACATTGATAGGATGTCCTAAACTGGATGAAGGCGACTACTCTGAAAAATTGACACAAATCATAACAGAAAATGATATCAAAAGCGTTACTGTTGTCAGAATGGAAGTTCCTTGTTGTGGTGGAATGCAAAGAGCAGCAGAAACTGCACTTCGTAACAGTGGCAAATTTATCCCATGGCAAATTATCACCATTACAAGAGACGGTAAAATTTTAGATTTATAAAAAAAATAAAAAAAGTGGTTAAAACCACATATAAATAGTTCAAAGTAGGGTATGATTAAACTAAGATATGATACAAATAAGTTAATGATCATTTGATAAAAACGTTAGAGAAACAGGAGGTATACAATGGCTTATACAGATTGGAAAAATAAGGTAAACGAATTCAAAAAAATTGATGTGAGAGGTGTTGTTGGAAACTTTTTTCAAGGCTTGAAAAAGCAAATGAGTGAGTTGCCACAAGGTCAAGGAGTTACTGTGATACAAACCTTTGATCCCATCCCTCTTTATGAAGTAATGGAAGATTTAGGATTCGAACATCATACAGAAAAAGTAACAGAATCTGAATTCCATGCTCATTTTTACAGAGCAGTAGTAAAACAACAAGAAAAAGATATTCCTATGCGTCCGGCAGCATTGACTAATATGCCGATTATCGATAAAGAACTTGGAAAAATCTCAGTAGAATTTTGGGATCTTACATGGAATGACAACAAGAGACATCTTCCATACGAAATCAGATTATTGCTATCTTTAACCAATGCAGTCGGAGCAGGAAGAATGCGTCAAGCTACTAGAGAACTGGTAAAAGCATATGTATTCGGGCTTGATAGCGCAGCTTTGGATGATGTGTTTGAATTGCTGGTATGGAATCAAGGAATCGGATATTTCAGTTCTGAAATAGGCCCATCTACCTTGTTTACAGCATATAAGACAATAAAACAAATGGAATCTCAAGGTAAAGAACGTTCAGAAATTATCCAAACATTAAAAGAAAAATTCGGAGAAAAAAATCCGGATATCAAAGTAATCTAAGAAACTAATCTAAGAAACTAATCTAAGGAGAAAATTATGGAACTTACAAGCAAAACAAAATTACAAGATTTATTAAACGAATACCCTTGGTTAAAAGAGGAAATTATAAAAGTAAATGATAAATTCAAATTGCTGAATACTCCTCTTGCCAATGTAATGTTGGGAAAAGCGGACTTGTCCATGATGAGTGAAAAAGCAGACATGGATATTGATGTATTGATTTCAAAGTTGAAGGAGCTCATTGAATCACACAAGTAAAAGGAGATGAGTGCAAAATGAAAGAAGTTATAGGTAAAGTATTTTCCATAGCAGATGATAATAAGGCAGTGGACGGTTGTACCATATCGAAAGAAGTGCAGGGCGGCGAAAACTATATCTCCTATTTTTCGATGGCACAGGATACTGATATCAGCGCAGAGTTATTCCCATACTACAAACTTATCATCTTAGCAGAAGGAGATCTTAATGTCTACGGATTTGCACAAGAGATGAGAACATTAAAAGAAAATGAAAGTATTGTTACACCGTTTGATGTACCTGTTGGTATGAAATCTGAAACAGGTGCAATATTTACAGAAATAGCAATAAGGAGGGACAGTATTATGAATAAAGTTGTAAAAGCAGGCGAAGCATTTCAATTGAGTAACTTGGTGCAATATCAAGATGGAAAAGTTGTAAATATGGATGTTGTTCACAACGACAAAATGAAATTTGTTGTAATGGCATTTGATGCGGGAACCGGATTATCGGAACACGCTGCACCGGGAGAAGCAATTATCTTTGCATTGGACGGAGAAGCGATTATCGGATATGAAGGAACAGAACATGTCCTAAAAGCAGGGGAAAACTTCCATTTTGCAAAAGCCGGAAAACACTATGTAAAAGCAGACAAAAAATTCAAAATGGCTCTTCTTTTGACATTGGAATAAGTATGAAAAATGGGATTGAATGATATAGAAAGGGTGAATCTATCATGTCTAAAAGACCAAAAATAACCATCACCCTGGTTGATAAGGTAGGAAAAGGGATGTGTCACAGGGGACACAAAATAGGAGACATCTGGGACTATGATCACGATAGAGGTACATTGTGTCCCTTAGTGATGCATACACTGTTTCCAATGATTGATATTGTGAGATATGGAGGAACACTTCCTGTTTCACACACCGGAACAGCAAGGTTTTGTTGTCCGGATGCAGATGTTATTAATATTTTTGAAATTAAAGAGGGGGAAGATTAAATGAGTATGTTTTGTTATCAATGTCAGGAAACTGTGAAAGGAATAGGTTGTACTGTAAAAGGGGTATGTGGTAAAACCGAAGATGTTGCAAAACTTCAGGATTTATTGATATACACAATAAAAGGAGTTTCCAAAATCGTAGTGGAAGGAAAAATAGATATTAAAGAATTGGATGAATTGAACTATCAATTCTTGAACAGTCTTTTCATGACCATTACAAATGCTAATTTTGATGAAGAATCAATCGAAAATCAAATAAAAAGAATGTTCGTATTACGTGACCGTTTAAGAGAGAACACTCAACTTGAAAATCTGCATGATGCATCAACTTTTGTTGTAGAATCAAAAGAACAAATGTTGTTAAAAGCATCTTCTGTAGGAGTATTAGCAACAGTAAACGAAGATATCCGTTCACTAAGAGAGTTGATTATTTACGGACTAAAGGGTATGGCAGCTTATGGAGAGCATGCATGGAACTTAGGGAAAAAGAATTTTGACGTATTATCCTTTATGTACGAAGCTTTGGCAGCTACATTGGATGATTCTCTTACTGTAGATGACTTGGTTCAATTAACATTGAAAACAGGAGAAATCGGAGTACAGGCTATGGCACTGCTTGACGAAGCAAATACAAGCAAATACGGACATCCTGAAATCACAAAAGTAAACATCGGTGTAAGAAACAATCCTGCAATTCTGATTTCAGGACATGATTTGACAGATTTGGAGCAGTTGTTGGAACAAACAGAAGGAACCGGAGTTGACGTATATACTCACAGCGAAATGCTTCCGGCTCACTACTATCCAAAATTCAAAAAGTATGAGCACTTTGCAGGTAACTATGGAAATGCATGGTGGAAACAGGTAGAAGAATTTGACTCCTTTAACGGACCGATTTTATTTACAACAAACTGTATCGTTCCACCAAGAAAAGAAGAAATCAGAAATAGAATTTTCACAACAGGTGCTACCGGTTATCCGGGATGTAAACATATTACACCTGATGAAAACGGAAAGAAAGACTTCTCTGAAATCATCGCTCTTGCAAAAACACTACCTTCTCCAACAGAAATCGAAACAGGCATCATCGTAGGAGGATTTGCACACAACCAAGTTCTTTCCTTAGCTGATCAAATCGTAGAAGCGGTAAAAAGCGGAGCTATCAAAAAATTCTTTGTTATGGCAGGTTGTGACGGTAGAATGAAATCCAGAAGTTACTATACTGAATTTGCACAAAAATTACCGAATGACACCGTTATCCTGACAGCAGGTTGTGCAAAATACAGATACAACAAACTAAACCTACCTGATATTAACGGTATTCCAAGAGTATTGGACGCAGGACAATGTAACGATTCTTACTCTTTAGCTGTAATCGCATTAAAACTGAAAGAAGTATTCGGTTTAGATGACATCAACGAATTGCCAATCGCTTTCAATATTGCATGGTATGAACAAAAGGCAGTAATCGTATTGTTAGCACTTCTTTACCTAGGAGTGAAAAATATTCACTTGGGACCGACACTACCGGGATTCTTATCTCCAAATGTTGCAAAAGTTCTTGTAGATAACTTCGGTATCGCAACCATCGGTGAAGTGGAAGATGATATTGAATTATTTATGAATATGTAAGAAAAACCAACTGATATAAATCAATCTAGTTCAAAAAAACGACCGAGAATCCATTCTC
>NZ_DBHIIC010000002.1:15622-28141 GCF_057248345.1 Filifactor sp.
GGTCGTTTTTGTATCAGTATTTAAAACTATTGTCAACTATTCATCTTAACTGATATCTCACTTATTATGAAAATCAATAAACTGACAGTCTATCATAATCCCTAACCGGTGAAGAACGCTATACTTAAAGATAGTCTCTACTCATTTTTCGGTACTAATTCTATTTAGCCCAATATTTTATTCATTGCAAGTTCCGTTCGTGCAATCGCTACATCAATTTCTTCTTTGGTAATGGTAAGTGGAGGATTGAAATAGAGTACATTTCCAAGTGGACGAAGAATCAATCCTTCTTTTAGAGCTTCTTTATAAATTTGATACCCTACTCTCTCTTTGGAATCGAATCCTTCTTTGGTTTCTTTGTCTATCACAAGCTCCATTGCATTGATGAGTCCTAAAGTTCGTATCTCTCCCACATTTCTATGATTTTCAAAATGTTTGTGCATTTGTTCTTTCAAGTATTTTGCCGTTTCATTTGCTCTCTCTAAAATATAATCTTCTTCCAACACATCAAGCACCGCATGCGCTGCACTACATCCAAGCGGATTTCCACTATAAGTATGACTGTGCATAAAAGCTTTTCCTTCATTGTAGTCGGAGTAGAACGCCTGATAGATTTTTTCTGTTGTAATAGTAATTGCCATCGGCATATATCCACCTGTCAACCCTTTGGAAATACACATGATATCAGGACTGATTCCGGCATGGTCACAAGCAAACATCTTTCCTGTTCTCCCAAATCCCGTTGCTATTTCATCGGCAATCAACAAAACCCCGTATTCATCACATAATGCTCTAAGTTTTTTCAAATACTCAGGTGGATACATTCTCATTCCGGCACTTCCTTGTAACAACGGTTCTACAATCATCGCACAAGTTTCTTTTCCATATTTCTCAAATTCCTGTTCCGCCTTTTCAAAGCAATCTACATGACAATGATCTCTGCACTTTCCATAAGGACAACGATAACAATCGGGTGCATCGATTCGAATCGCATCCATCAGCATCGGTTGATAGATTTTTGCATACAAATCCAATGTTCCAACCGAAAGTGCTCCAATTGTTTCACCATGATATCCGTCAGATAAACACATAAACTTTGTTCTGTGATGTCCTTCTTGATAATGATATTGAAATGCCATTTTCAGAGAACATTCCACTGCTGCTGAACCGTTATCTGAAAAATTGAATTTAGTCAGTCCCTCAGGAATGATTTTGGATAACCTCTGACACAATCTAATTGCCGGTTGATGAGAAAAATTTGCAAAAATAACATGTTCCAATTGGTCCAACTGCGCCTTGATTCCTTCTGTAATCTTTGGATTACAATGTCCCAGAAGATTGCACCACCAAGAACTCACCACATCTAAGTACTCTTTCCCATCCATATCGTACAGATGAATGCCATCTCCTTTTTCGATAATAATCGGTGGTAATTCTTCATAGTCTTTCATCTGTGAACATGGATGCCAAATATATTTCACATCTTCTTTTTGCCAATCTGCCATTGATTTCATTGCTCATTCCCCCATAATGTTGCAATTTGTTTCTTGCTGATTTCCAAATCTGTCATTCCCTGCTTCAATGTAGCAAGTACCGGAATATTTGTCATTTCTTCAATCATCGTAATATTATCTTGTTCCATTGCACTTCCTGTATAGAAGTTTAGGATAATCCCTTTTATCTCTATGTTTCTTGCTCTCATATACTCTACGGTAAGCACGGTAGCATTGATGGTTCCAAGTCCTGCGTTCGCTACAATAACAGACGGTAAGTCTAATATTTTGATGATGTCTTTCAAAAATATCTTCTCTTTTTTATCATATCGTATCGGACAGATAATTCCACCGCTTCCCTCTACCATAACATAAGGATACCTGTTACAAACAGTCTCATATCCTTTTTTCACAACTTCCATTTCCACAGGATGATTTTCCCACTTTGAAGCCAAATGTGGTGATACTGCATCATGATAAAGATAGGACAACAGTGTACTCTCCTCTTGATTGATACGCGCAACTCTGTTGACATATCCCGCATCACTCTCTGCAATACTGTTTGCTCCGCTCAACGCCGCTTTGTAATAGCCTACATCGTAACCATACTCTCGCATTTTTTTTGCAAGCAATGCCGTTACATAAGTCTTACCAACATCTGTTCCGGTTCCTGTCACAAAAATACCTTTGCTCATACGAACATCCCCCTTTTTTGTGTGATTGAGGTTCTATACAGAACACCATCATAACAAACAACCAAATAGATTGTTTTTTATCGATATTGATGAAGAACAGGTAACAACCGTTTCATCAAAATTGCCGCAACAACGCATAAGAACAAATCTCCGGGTACTATCAACAGAAAACAGTACAAAATCAAATTCCAAAGAGTCATTCCTACCTCTAAGTAATAGTTCATAATAACATAGCAGTATATCATTCCAAATCCGTATACTGCAATCAATCCCACGATATTTGCCCATAACAATCTTTTGAAAGAAGGATTTTTAACTTCATGTGCAATTTTTCCCGTCAAATAAGCACCTACTGCAAAACCGATGATATAACCGAAACTCGGTTTGAAGATATACATCAACCCTCCGCCTTCAGTAAATACCGGAACTCCTATCAAACCTAGGACTATGTAAAGAAGTACACTCATTGTCCCTAATTTCTTTCCCAGCAAAAGCCCTGCCAACATAGTAAATAACAACTGTAATGTAAACGGTACATAAGGTATGGGAATACGAATAAACGCTCCTACAATAATCAATGCCGTAAACATTGCACAAAGAGTCATATCTCTCACTGCAGTTTGTCTGTTTAATTGTTCCATGATTTTCTCCTCTTTCCTTTCAATTTATGGTACTAAAGTGAAGTTACTTCCTTATATTATGAAATAAAATCATCTTATTTGATATTACCCTAATAGTAATAGCACAATTTTTTCTTATTGTCAATTTTATGTTTTTAATTATTTACAATAATGAAATTGTGTTAAAAGTGTGCCAAAACAGTAACAATGTAATAGCAAAAACTTTACAGTCTTGTCACTTATATTGAAATCTAAAAACTGATGTGTTAACGTTTAAGTAAAGATGAAACTTGCTTTTTTCCTGTTGAAAAATATCGGTACTATTGTACTACTTTCCTTTTTCCAAGTAACATTTCACAGGAAATCAGAAGGGAACATCAGATTACACATTATCTTAAAATCTTAAATAAAATCAAAGAAAGGATGTTTGTTATGAAAAGGAAATTAGCAGCATTGTTAGGAATTGGATTACTGTCAATCTCTTTGGTTGCCTGCAACTCTCAAAGCACCGAAGATAACAATACAACCGATCCAAATGCCACAGAACAAAATGCTACCGATGGAGCAGCTAACACAGATGATGAAATTGCCGGACAATCCTTATTGCAGTTAGGCAAAGTGATTTCTGTTGACAAAGAATCCGGTCAAATTCTAATCGAAGATAAGAATTTGCCGGCAGGAGAAGGGGACTCTAACCTTAACAAAATGGCTTTGAACACTTCTGCTGACTCAACAGCATTTATCAATGCTGAAACAGGTGCGAAAGTCTCTATAGATGATTTAAAAGAAGGTGACGAAATCTACGCATGGGTATCCATCGCATTTACAACCAGCGAACCTCCTCAAACTTTCGCTTATGTAATTGCTACCAATATCGGAGCAATGACTCCACCTAAATACATTGGTGTTACCTCTGTTGAAAAAACAGATGCCGGTCTATTCTTAACAGATAGCATGGATGAAAAATGGGATTTAACAAATATTGATGCAACAAATATTACAGCTTATGCAGACGGATCACAAGTTGACCCTACTACAATCAAAGCAAACTCCACATGCTTGGTATGGCCGGATAATGTTCCTGTAACAGCTAATACTGACGCAATAAAAGCAACACGTTTAATCGTATTACAATAACCTTTAAAACCGGTTTCCGATAGAAACCCTAATATCATAAAAGAAAAAACTGTCCTTCTTACCCGGACAGTTTTTTCTTTTCAAAGTTATCCTCATTTCCTACCCTCATCATAATCGGGTTCTACTGTATAGTACTGCAAAACTCAAAATAACACTCTCTCAACCACTATTTTACTCTATCCATTCATCATGAAAAAGAGCATGGAAAGAATAAAGACCCTACCTTATCAAAGTGACAATTCTTATCGTTCTTTCAATCTGAGTTTTGTATCATAAAATGAAACGGAATACTCATGATAGGAATTTTGACAGTTTAACCTATCAGCTGAGCAATTTGATTTTTTAATAAAAAAAGATATTTCACAGAACTTTCTCTGCAAAATATCTTTCTTTATAAACGGAATAATTATCAAAAATCCAATTTGATATTCATACTATCCGTCTTATTCTTTCTTTTTGCCAAACTGTTATTTTCCTAAAAACTTTTTACGGATGCGTACACCTGTCTTAGTTCCTGCAAGTCCACCGAGTCCGGTTTCTCTCAAGGATTCATCCAAAGAGTTCCCTACTTCTCCCATTGCTTGCACAACTTCTTCAAACGGTACAAAAGAAGTAACGCCTGCCAATGCAATATCTGCTGCGATCATTGCATTCATCACACCGGATGCATTTCTAAACGTACAAGGATACTGTACTAAACCCGCAATCGGATCACACACCAAACCGAGCACATTGATAATCGTAATACTCGCAGCATTCAACACTTGAGTTGGTGTTCCTCCAAGCATCTCCACCAATGCCGCGGCAGCCATTGCAGATGCAGAACCACATTCTGCTTGACATCCACCTTCCGCTCCTGAAAAAGTAGCATATTTCCCGACAATTTGTCCAATTCCAATAGAAGTCAAAAAACCATTTTGGATTGTTCTTTCATCAAGCTGATATCGTTGTTTTGCCGATACCATCAAAGCCGGCAAAATTCCGGAGGATCCTGCAGTAGGCGCTGCAATAATCTTACCCATCGTACTATTCACTTCACCTGTTGAAAACGCCATTGCCATCGCATCCATCAAAAAACTTCCCACAATAGGATCTTTTGTCTTTGCATAGGTATGACATTTCTCAGCAAATCCGTCTATCATTCGAAACTCTGTCCTATCTGCTTTTTCCAAATTTTCGGTTGCGGATTGATTCATTACTTCAAACGCTTTATTCAAGTGTAATCGAATCTCTTCTTCCGTTTTTTTGGAAGTTTGAATCTCCTCTTCCAACACTAAGTCGTAGATATGACATTTTCTCTTTTTGCAAACTTCTATAATTTCTTTCGCTGTATTTAACAATGCCTACACCTCCACATACTTCTGTGTTAAAAATCGATTCGTCTTACCAATCTGTTCTTTTACCATATCTGTAATTTTAGAATCTACCTCAACTGTCAAAGTAACAACATTGGTCAAGGTGTTCTTATGTGTCATAATGGTCTCGATATTGTAGTTATTTTCCAAAAGAATAGTCGATACCGACGCAATCACACCTTTTTGTTCATTATACTGTAACAAAATGGTAGGATACCCTCCACGATACTCCACCTTGATTCCGTTGATATTGACTATAACCATTGCTCCCCCACCAACAGAAGATCCAATCACATACTCATCTTCACGATCCTCGAAATGAAACAAAATTTTTACAGTATTGGGATGATACTCTTCTCCCAAATCAATCTTATGAAACTGATACTTCATATTCTTTTTTTCTGCATCCTCAAACGCAGTTCGAATTCGACTGTCGTCAGTTTCGTATCCCAACATTCCACCAATGAGAGCACAATCCGTCCCATGTCCCTTATAAGTATATGCAAAAGAACCATGTAAAAAAAATTCTACCGATACGAAGTCTGAACCGCATATCTTTCTTGCAATATTTGCAATTCGACAAGCCCCAGCTGTATGAGAACTTGAAGGTCCTATCATAATAGGTCCCAATATATCAAACGCAGTATATTCTGCCATATCAATTCCCTCTCTATTTCTCAATTTGATTGTTATGTCAAAAGAAACAACAGTACATCTAACATAAAAGGCTCTACTTGAACCTCATAGTATTCTTTCCCTCCTCTCTTACTCAAAGTTCCAAGAAACAGTCTTGTTATCGAAAGAATATTATTCTTTCGATTGATTATTTGCATCTCATTGAGCAAAAGTTTGAAGTATTTGTCATTTTACTGTATCGTAAAACATCTGTCAAACTTCTTTGACCATTCTGTTGTTCTTCCTATCTTCTATCATATCAAAAATTGACTTATCATGAAACTGATATGTTATATTTTTTACTGAAACATTCAAATTACAACCTTAAAGGTATTATGGAGATTCTACTTAAATTTATAAAAATGACACTTTTGCTCTAATTTCTTGTTCTCTGCAATCAGCTTGTTCCTCCAATTTCACCATCTCTTTACGCATAGATTCTACAAAATCAATGTCTTTGATTTGAGATAAATTGATTTTAACATTATAAAACGCAGAATAGAGTGCTGTTCTTGCTTGCAAAACTGCAATCAAACCGTCTGTAACAGCATTTTGATTTCCTTTCTCAATCACAATCTCTGCCAAATCGAACAATTTATACACTGTTTTCCCAACTTCAAACGGTACAACCGTCGCATGTTGATATCCTTCTTGAATTTTTTGACTTCTGTATTGTTTTTGTTCTTCTGTTTCTTTTGGAAGACAAAACGCCTTCATCGCCTCATCAAAAGAACTTGCATCTCTATGCATCAAGTCCAAAAATTCGGTTCGATACTCTGCTGTTTTATCAATCACTTTCTTCATTTCTTCCTGCACTTCTTCATATCCGGATTTTCCAACTGTCAAATTTGCTACCATACTAATTAAGGCAGCAGCGCTTGCAGCTTCAAAAGCTGCAACGCTACCACCTCCCGGTGTTGGAGAAGAAGATGCTGTCTGTTCTACAAACTCTTTCATCGTTTTGTCAAATAACATCATAACTATCTCTCTTTTCTCTCTGTTATCCTATATTGTATCTTATTATTTGTTTCTAATCGGTTATCACCAACAATACCATTCCTATTACAATGACTCAAAACTATGTTCCTATTCCTTAAACAAAGAAAACTTCGACAAAACCGTTTCTTCACTTTTTCATCGGTATCACTTCCATTTACTGTATGCTAATATGCTTTATCTTAGTAAATTTTATTGGTAATTTTTTTCTGTAAGGTGGTTATGGAATGGAACAATTGATTCTATCATCAGTTTTTATCAAACAGTAACATTTCGCATTTCTTGTTTCTTTCTTCGATTTCTTGTTTCATCACTAGAAAGAACCTAGTATCATCTATCTACTATCTAAAATAATCCTGTGATGACACCACGTTTGTCAATATCAATTTTATTTGCTGCAGGCTCTTTCGGCAATCCCGGCATAACCATAATATTGCTTGTTTGACAAACAATAAATCCGGCTCCAGCACAGACTCTTACATCCTTTATGGTAATATTAAAATCGCTTGGCGCTCCCATTACGCTTGGATCATCTGTAAAAGAGTATTGCGTTTTGGCCATACAGATTGGCAAATGAGATAATCCCAGTTCATTGATTTTTGCAATTTGTTTTTGTGCTTTCGGCTCAATAACAGCGCCTGTTCCACCATAGATTTCTCTTACAATCGTATTGATTTTGTTCTCAATACTATCTTCTACTTCGTAAATTGGATGATATGCACTTTCTTCCTGTTCTAATAGCTGTACCAGCGCATTTGCCATTTCAATTCCGCCTTCTCCACCTTTTTCCCAGCACTCATTCAATGTGCAAACCACACCCATCTCTTGACATAATCCCAACAGAGCTTTAATTTCTGTATCTGTATCTGAAATAAATTTGTTGATAGCTACCATTACCGGCACTCCAAATTTCTTGATGTTTTCAATTTGTCTTTTTAAGTTTACAAAACCTAATTTTACTGCTTCAACATTTTCATCAGACAGATTGTTCTTTGCTACTCCCCCATGCATTTTAAGAGCACGAACGGTTGCAACAATTACAACTGCATTCGGATGTAATCCTCCGACACGACATTTGATATCTAAGAACTTTTCTGCTCCCAAATCTGCGCCGAATCCTGCCTCTGTCACTACGATATCTCCCAGTTTTAAAGCTAATTTTGTTGCAATCAAAGAGTTACAACCATGTGCAATGTTTGCAAAAGGTCCACCGTGAACCAATACAGGTGTATTTTCCAAAGTTTGTACCAAATTCGGTTTAATTGCATCTTTCAACAGAACCGTCATCGCACCGTTGACTTGTAAATCTCTTGCTGTGACAGCTTCGCCACGCAAATTGTATGCAACAATAATATTTCCCAGACGTTCTTTCAAATCTTCCAAGTCTTTTGCCAAGCAAAGAATTGCCATTACTTCAGATGCAACGGTAATCATGAAAGAATCTTCTCTTGGAAAACCGCAAACCTTTCCTCCCAATGCAACAACTGTATTTCGAAGTGCACGATCGTTCATATCCAATACTCTCTTCCACACGATTTCTCTTGCATCAATTTGAAGAGCATTCCCATGATGAATGTGGTTGTCGATTGCCGCAGAAAGCAAATTATTTGCCGCAGTAATGGCATGCATATCTCCAGTAAAATGCAAGTTGATATCTTCCATCGGTACTACTTGAGCATATCCACCGCCGGCAGCTCCTCCTTTGATTCCAAATACAGGTCCCAAAGAAGGTTCTCTCAATGCAATGTAAGCATTTTTACCAATTTTATTCAATGCCTGTCCCAAACCAATGGACGTTGTGGATTTTCCTTCTCCTGCAGGAGTCGGACTGATTGCAGTAACCAACACCAACTTACCGTCCTGTTTTGTTTCACATCTCTCAATCGCATCAAAAGAGATTTTTGATTTATATCTTCCATAATATTCCAATTCATTTTCTAAAATTCCATATTTCTCTGCAATTTCAGAAATAGGGAGCATATTTGCCTCTTGAGCAATTTCAATATCTGTTTTTACTTTCAACATGGTAATCTCCTTCCCATTTACAACGAAAACAACTTCTTTCACTCGATTTTTGTAGGCTGATAAGTTTTTTGAAACAAAATCCATCGGCTCCTTCTTTCACGTGATTGATAAGCCAATATCAAATTTTTATTGTTTATATATTAAAAAACATTCGACCTATTTAATACCTTATTTGTATTTTACTATTCTTTGTTCATATTGTAAATGAAAATTCGATTGTGAAAGCAGAATTTTATTTTAAAACCGGACTTTGAGAAGGTTCTGAAATAAAAAAAATCTACAGTTACTGTCCTAAACTCATCATACTGTTTGTATGAAGGGCAGTAACTATAGAATTTAATTGATTCATTATAAGAAATCTCTCAACCTATGATTGATTCAAAAAATTATTTACTGTTCTGTTGAAATATACTCTTTTGCTTGATTCAAACGCACCATCAATTTATCTTTTCCAAGTAATGTCAATACTTTCGGAATTTCAGGTCCATGGTTTTGACCTGTCAAGATGACACGTGTTCCCATAAACAACTCTTTTCCTTTGATTCCTTCTTCTTTTTTGATTTCTTTGAACATATCGGATACAAAATCCGGTGTGATTTCTTCCTGTTGTCCGATTTTTTGTTCCAACACTTCCAACAATTTCGGTATATGAGGTAAGTTCATAAACTCTAATGCCTCGCCTTCCCAAACTTCAACTTCTTTAGAAATGAACAACTTGATTCTTTCAGGGAATTGGGACAAATAGTCCATAGACTCTCTTACCGTTTCCATTGCAAGTGCCAACCAGTCTTTTTTAGAGTTCGCCTCTTCTTCTGTCATTAAACCTTGTTCCACTAAGAAAGGAATGGAAAGGTCTACCAATTCATTGATGTCTCTTTCACGAATGTATTGATTGTTAAACCAGTTCAATTTCGCAACATCGAAAACTCCACCACTTTTTGAAACTCTCTCCAAACTGAAATACTGTTCCAATTCATCCATAGAGAATACTTCCTGATTATCTTCAGGAGACCAGCCCAACAGTGCAATGTAGTTAATTAGAGCCTCAGGAAGATATCCTTTTTTTCTAAAGTCTTCTACTGCAACATCGCCTTGTCTTTTGGATAGTTTTTTATGATCGTGATTCAATATATTAGGAAGATGAACATAAGTCGGTTGTTCCCATTCGAACGCTTCATATAAATATACGTGCTTTGGTGTAGACGGTAACCATTCTTCTCCACGAATAATATGTGTAATTCCCATCAAATAATCATCTACTACTACTGCAAAGTGATAAGTAGGAAATCCGTCTGACTTCATCAATACTTGATCATCCATATCGTTTGTGTTGATTACGACATCTCCACGCACAATATCTTTGAAATGGATATCTTTGTTTGGCGGCAATTTCAAACGAATCACATAAGGTTCACCGGCATCAATTTTTGCCTGAACTTCTTCTTTTGTCAAGCCTTTACAATGTCCGTCATATCTTGGAACTTTATTTTCTGCTCGTTGAATTTCTCTTACTTTGTCTAAACGATCTTTGGAACAGAAACAATAGTACGCATGTCCGCTTTCCAATAATTGATCGATATATTTTTTATAGATGTCAAGACGTTCAGATTGAACATAAGGTCCGCAGTCTCCTGCTTGTGTTACCTTTCCGTCTTCTGAAAGAACAACTCCTTCTTCATTGACAACACCTGCCCACTTCATTGCTTTGAGCATTCCTTCTACAGCACCTTCCACCAATCTGCTTTGATCCGTATCCTCTACTCTCAAAACATAGGTACCACCTGTTTTTTTTGCGTATAAATAATTATACAATGCTGTTCTCAAACTTCCTATATGCACAAATCCTGTAGGAGATGGTGCAAATCGTACTCGTGTCATAATATCCCCCTTGTTTTTATGTTTTACAAAATATCTATTATAAAAATCTATATCATTCACTTTACTTCTCTTGATTCGTGTCTAATGGGTTCTTTCAACTTAGCTGTTAAATCAATTAGGTAGTATATCATACTTCTTCCAAAAGAACAACTGACTGAGAAGTGATTCCTTCCTCTCGGCCTTCAGGCCCCAGTTTTTCCGTTGTAGTCGCCTTAATATTCACTTTCTCCTTCTGCGTATGTAAAACAGAGGCAATTTTTGTGTTCATTTCATCAATAAACGGTGCCATCTTCGGTCTTTGCGCAATGATAACTGCATCTACATTTCCGATTCGATATCCTTTTTTTTCCATATATTCATATACCTTTGCCAACAACATCATACTGTCTGCATCCTTAAATTCCTCAGAAGAATCCGGAAAATGTCGTCCGATATCTCCCTCTCCCAATGCACCCAAAATCGCATCCATAATCGCATGCACCAATACATCCGCATCGGAATGTCCAAGTAACCCTTTCTCATGAGGAATCTCAACTCCTCCGACAATCAATTTTCTTCCCTCAACAAGCTGATGGACATCATATCCTATTCCTATTCTCAAATCAATCCCTCCTGTTCCAGTATCAACTCTCCCAACAAAAAATCAATCGGTGTTGTAATTTTAATATTATTTGAACTTCCTTCTGTTATTTTGATTGGATATCCTTGTCTTTCTACAAGAGAAGCATCATCTGTGGGAACCCAATCACCAAACATTGTAAAATCCATTGCATAAACTTCTCTTAAAATCTCTCCTCGAAACCCCTGAGGAGTCTGTACGGCATAAAGACGATCCCGTTTCGGTGTGTTTACAACAACCTCACCATCAACCTCTTTGATAGTATCCTTTACTTTCATAGCCAAAATGCACGCTCCATCTCGTTTTGCACAAGAAATAACGGACTTGATTTCCTCTTTGGTAACAAAAGGTCTTGCTCCGTCATGTACCAAAATCACATCGGCATCTGCTCGTACTTGTTCCAATCCGTTGCGAACGGAAAAATAGCGTTCCCTTCCTCCAAACGCAATCTTAACTTTCTCTTTGCCTGAAAAATCCAATGATTGAAAGAGTGCAACGTCTTCCTTAGAAAGCACTACTACCATTTCATCAATTTCTTCTACTTCCAAAAAAGTTTCTATCGTGTGTTGCAAAACAGCCTTTCCTTTCAGTTTCATAAACTGTTTATTGACAGAAGACTTCATACGACTTCCTTTTCCTGCCGCAACAACAATGACACTGACCATTATCATCCTTCTCTCTTCTCTGACTACTATTCAGTTGATTCTTAGATTATTTCTCTTGTCTTATTATACGACATTTGCTCCTGATTCTCTAGTTTATTTCACTTTTCTAAGAACATTTTGTCACAATAGAATAAACTGTTTTTGAATCTTACAAAATGATAACACACCCACTCTAAGTCTATGATAGGTATCGTTGCATCCAATCCAAAACGCAGTTACACACTGTATCAAAAGATAAACCTTATTTTATAATCACATAATATGTTATTTCAACACTTTTCTTAGAATGTTTTGTTAGGACAAAATTTTGATTCTTTGCTATCAAAAGAGCTATCTTATAATACTATTTCCTATCTCTTTA